>CALARM010000893.1 GCA_937888925.1 uncultured Synergistia bacterium
TTTATAGCTTTATCTTTCCATCCCAGTTCCAGTTCTTTATCGCCTTTCTCTATAAGTTCATCAGGATTTAACAGCTTATCTTCCTCTGTAAGTTCCTCCTCTGCAAGTTTTGTTTCAGGAGGCCCCATCGCTATAGCTTTATCCGGGCCTGCTACAGGTACTTTTTCCTGATTTACTGAAGAAACTATATCGGCAAAGCGATTTTTTTTCTTTTTATCTTTGGATTTATCTGATGTGTCTTCCGATAATTCTCCTGTATCAGATAAGGTTTTTCCTTCGATTTGCTCTGAAGATGAGAAAAACTCATCATATTTACTTTCTCCCCATAAAGATTTTCCCTCTGAAGAGGATGTCTTCTCTTCTCCAATCTCTTTTGTAGCAAATACACTTTCAGATGAAAAGCTGAATTGACCATAATTATCTTCCCATGTACCGGCTTTTTCTGCACTTTCTTCTGACTTTGCTTCATCTGTTTCACTGCTTATATTTTCCTGCATTTCTGTAAAAACCTTTTCAAAAGGACTTGACGGCTCAGGACTTTCACCGGGATACTCACCTTCACCGGTTTCTTCTTCATCATTTTTCAGATCTTTTTCAAGATAGGAAAAATCTTTGAAAGGATATTTATGTTTTATGTGTTTTATATAAGCTATTTTGAGACTTTGAACGAAGTCTTCCGAAGGAGATATGATTTTATTGATTTCTTCTTCTAAAACTATTTTTTCCTGATTTATTTTATCTGTGTCGTAAACTGTTTCTTTTATAGAAGGGCTTTCCTGCCTGGTATATATTATTTCATCATCCAGATAGTTTTCCTCTACTAATCTGGTTTTTTCTTCATATTTTTCTTCCTCTTCCGGGGCTTCTTCCTGGGGTTTTCTTTCTTCTTCTTCACTTTCTACAAGTATATCATTACTTACTTCTTCTATAGATTTCTTATCTTCTTCCTCTTTTTCTTCCTCTTTTTCTTCATGAACCGGAAAGTATGCCCATACTGCTCCATCATCATCTTCTTTTTCCCATACTTCTTTTTTCTTCTTTTCTTCCTGGTCTGCTTCCGAATCATCTGAGCCTTTCCCAAAAAGAGCCTTTAAGCTTTTTGTCCAGCTTTTCTTAGCCATTAAAAGTCCTCCTAAATATCAGGAAATAGGCAATGTTTATCCCTAAAAATATTTTATCATTTTTTTATAAACAGATCTGTAATAATTTATTCATTTTCGATCATTAATTATAAAATAGTTTACTTAAAATGTCTAGTTTAATTTAAGGGTATAGGAATTTTCATTTTTAATGGCGTAAAATAAGGCTTTAGATAAACATTATGTAGAAGGAGTTTATCTAAATAATTTATAGTGTATTTCATAAGTTTTTAGAATTTAGTTAGAGTGAAAAGTGAAAAGTGAAAAGTGAAAATAACAGGACGTTATTCGCTATTCACTGTTAGCTACTCACTTTTCACTGATTATAGATTTATTGAATTAACTATGATTTTCACTACAGATGAATTTACCTGTCATAAAAAATATAATCACCTTGCAAATAATTATCCCGTCAATTATAATATTAAAGTTTTATTGAGAAGTCGTGACATTTTACGGGGAAGGAATCTTACCTTCAAGTCATATTATTTATTAAACGTATGTCAAAATATGTAAAAAATTTTGCAGGAAAATTCCTTTTTGAAATTTTTTTTATGAAAAACAAAATTGCTTCTATTATGCTTTATATAACATCAGCAGGGGTCATTATTTTTGGCCTTGTTTATTTATTTACTCCAGAAATAATGCCATATCATGAGAGATATCTTGGCATTACCCATGAAGAACTGTCGCCGAAAATAGCTGAACTTTTTCTTTATATGCTTAAAGGAGCCGGTGGCATGGCTTTATCTATTGGTATAACCCTTTTTATGATGGTCAGATGGTATTTTTCTAAAGGCGATAAATTTATCCCGATTATAATTTCCGTTATGATGATTATTGCCCTTCTTCCCTTGCTTTTCATAACTCTTTCCATAGGTCTTTACACGCCATGGTGGCTGGTCTCCATTATAATTATACTGGTTATTACAGCAATTATTATAAATAGATAATTAATAATCATAGAAATTATAGTGCTTATAATCCTCGCGTCACGCGTTACGCGTCACGCGTCACGAAAGGTGAGTTCTTTTGAATATATTTAAAGTGACAGGACAGTCAGGTATTTGTGAAATTATACCTGGAACCATAGATGATGCAAGTAAATTTTATAAAAATAAAAAAATATTTATTGTAACAGATAAAAATGTAAGAACTATTTATGAAAATGCCTTTCCTACCGGTGAGATTATAGAAATAGGTATGGGAGAGGAAATTAAGACAGTTGAAACGGCATCGGATATATATGAGAAGCTTCTTTATTTTGAAGCAGACAGGTCTTCCTTTATTATGGGAATAGGAGGAGGAATAGTCTGTGATATAACAGGTTTTGTTGCATCTACTTATATGCGTGGTATATCTTTTGGATTTATTCCCACCACATTACTTGCTCAGGTGGATGCTTCCATAGGAGGAAAAAACGGTGTTAATTTTAAAAAATATAAAAATATTATAGGAGTGTTTAAACAGCCGGAATTCGTTTTATGTAATACTAATTTCCTTAAGACTCTTCCTCATACGGAACTTCTCTGCGGTTTTGCTGAAATTATAAAGCATGCCGCAATAAAGGATCTTTCTTATTTTGAATATCTGGAAGAACATATGGATAAAATTCTTTCTCTCAGGGAGCCTGAAATACAGGAGGTAATTTTGAGATCTATTTCTATAAAAACCGATATTGTCAATTTTGACGAAAGGGAATCCTTCGAGAGAAAAAAATTGAATTTCGGCCATACCTTCGGGCATGCCATAGAAAAATTTTCACATATGCCCCATGGACAGGCTGTAAGTGCCGGTATGGTACTGGCAAATAATCTTTCTCTATCTATGGGAATACTTCCGGTAAAAGAAGCGGAAAGATTTAAAAAGCTTCTCAGAAGATTTAATCTGCCTGTAGAAATTGAATTAAATAAAGAAATTATATTTGATGCCATAAAGAGAGATAAAAAACGTAATTCAGATACAATTGATTTTGTAATTTTGGAAAGGATAGGGTCTTCGAAAATTGTCAGAATAAAAATAGAAGAATTGGAACATTTTTGTAAATGAGTATCAAAAACGCGTTAAGCGTCACGAAGAAAGGCGGATTTTTAATTATGATAATAGTAATGAAAAAAGATGCAACGGAAAAACATATAGAAGACGTTGTGAAAACAGTTGAA
>CALARM010000894.1 GCA_937888925.1 uncultured Synergistia bacterium
AAAGATACCAGGCCGATGCCCATAAAAATTGAGGTTTATCCACTTTCCCGTAATTTCCCGGGTCTTTACTGTTTCCGTTTTTGCATTCATACATGGCAGGCTGACCGCCGGGGCCTTTAATAATCCCTCCGAGTGTCATTGTTTCTTTCATAAACTTCAAAGCATAATGCTCATAACTTTCCGTTTCCTCGTGATAATTATTGCGAAGATCTTTGACTATAGATTTTTCTTCACCTTTTCTCCGTTCAAAGTTTTCTATAGAAGATATTTCTGGAATAACAAAATTATCTCTCAATGAAATAAAGAAAATCAGGATAAAAGATGAATAAGAATAAATCAAAAGAAACAAAAATACCTGAAGATGATACAGGTTTATATGATGAATTCTCTCAGTGGGACAAACTGAGTGAAGAAGCATTTATAGAATTTGAGAAAAAATTATAATTTCGTCACTCGGTGCGTGACGAATCTAAAAGAGAGAGGTATAGCCTCTGGTTGGAGAAACAGAGTAATTTCTGCAAAATATCCTTTCAGGTTTTATTGAGATTAGCCGTTCAGGAGTTATACATCAACATATTTCTAGCCATTAAATTTTAATACTATTCCTTATAAAATTACAGTTGTTCTGGCGGCCACTGCAGACTTGCACTGCCTGGGCTATCATCCACCAGCACTATGCTGGAGTAGCCGTAAATATTCTCCTGATTGATAGCGGAGACTTTTTCGTTTATCAAAATTCAACACACCTTTCTATTGCCGTGGGATTTCTGCTCTTTCTAATCATATATTAACATGTTTAAGTAATTAAATCTGTGCCGGTTAACACAATCAAATTTATTTTAAAGATCTGTCGAAAAAGTCTGCTATCATTACCTTCATTGAAAAAGGGTATCACCTGTCTGGAATAAAAAGGCTCCTGAATACACCAGAAAATGTAATCAACTTTCAGATATTCCGTTGCAAAATTCAAGAGTTGAGGAATTGTTATGACCATACCGGTTACTGGATCTTTAGCTTCATAATTTCCATCCTGAACGGCTATTCCTGTTGGAATAATTCCCGCTGCATCTCTGATTAAAGGATAGGAATGATTAAGCTGTCCTGTTTTATATGGCAATAAATCCGGGCCGCCCACACCTACTTTAAATTCTTCTGCTGCCTTATAAATCGATTTTAGATATTCCTTATCATTATCAGGCAGCCATTCTCCTGGCATAAAGTTGGCATACTGCATGACAACCGATTCGGGGAAGGCCAGCTTCAAAAATTTCATATTTATGATTATTCCGTCACGGTATTTTTCACACGAGAAGCCTTCAGGGAACAGCATGCCTGAGTCCCCAAAATCAACAGCCGTTTCCGTCAGATTAATACCTTCAATAATACCATCAAATTTTTTCCCCAGAGACAGGAGCAGTCTGTGGAACCGTTCCTGCACCGCAGGATCCCACCGTCTTGCCACCCATCCGGCCACAAGGGCCTGATCCTCATGTCCGTCTTCATAACTATATTGTTTACCGGCTCCTCCGTTGTATTGTCTTTCCTGTAAAAGATAAAGAGGCACATTAATCCTGGATTCACTGAAAGAAAGATCCTGAAGCTGAATGAATAATTTCTTTCCCTTTGAAGTCAGAAATGCCAGATCTTCATCAATGGCGGTAAAATCGTATTTATCCTTTTCCGGCTCCAGCTGACGCCATGTATAAGTCACCTGAGCGCCTTCCAGGGCTTCTGTATTAAGAAAAGACAGGTCTGTAATTCTCTCCCTGTCTCTGCCAAAAAAGACATAATGATGCACCTGTTTTGCATGAACACAGGGACAGCAGAGGTAGAAAAATAAAGCACACCAGATGAGTTTTTTAAAGGGGATATTATCTGCCTGTGAAACAGCAGTGAGTGAACGGACTATGAGTAATAATAAAATTTTATATGACTTCATAATTAATCTCCAGATAGAAGTTAAAACTATTTATAAAGAATTTTTAACAGTCCTGTTAATTTAATATTATCAGACAGATCTGTGCAGTCAATGAACTGCTCTACCGATCCTATCGGGAATTTGATATTCCTTACTTCTTCATGTTTTATTGCCTTTCTGATAATTTCTGAAAATCTTCCGGCATTTATGACCCTGTAAGGTCTTTCAAAGAAATTTGAGATTTTTACTTCAATATGTTTTGTAATTTCGAGGTTATTATGCATCTCTCCGAGAATAACTAAAGCTTCACATAAATATTTTTCTCTTTCCTGCCAGTCCGGGCCTTTCAGTATATTATTCAGGACAGGCAATAATTTTTCAGCTATTTTCAGTTTTTAAAGGCAGAGCCGAACCATTTGTTATAAGGTGCATATTTCTTTTCCATAATAAAACATAGTTTCATCATATCCCTGACGAGCCTGGCAGCAATAATATGAGATCCCACTTCATCTCCTGCATCACCGCACCGGCCCATAAAAGGCTCTTCCTGGGAAATTCTCTGCCACTGACAGGCCATTTTATAAAGCCATATATCTTCAGGATAACAGGAAAATTTATCCCTTAATTTATTGAGTTCTCCCAGTCCGTCATAGTAAACCTTTCCTCCCGTAACCTCCAAAAGTGACTGTTCCGTAAAGGTAAGCCAGGTAACATGGTCAATCTCTTCAAAGGGATCTACTCCCAGATATGTTTCGAAAGTGGACAGGCCGGGAAATATTGAAAGATTATCAGGCTTCATGTGTTTCTTCCGGATGGTGTGCATAATAATCTTCTTTTACTTTTTTCATAAATTCCGTATATTCTCTGTTAGTTTTTCTTGCATCTTCCAGATGTTTGTCAAATTTTTCTTTTGAAAAATCTTCAGGTACAGGGTACATTTGATTGTCTGTCGGCGGGTCGTAAACATCTGCATTGGTTACATCGAATTTAATCGGGAAATCCCCTGTCCATACTGATTTTATCCATTCGGAAGCTTTAAGAGGCTTTTTATTTACTGCCGGGTCTATTATGTAACCGTCTATTTCACCTGTTTTTTCATCTTTTGCAAAGCTCATGGCTGCAACATGATACCACCACTCTGCCTTCATGAATTTATTTTCACTGCGGAGTCTCCAGGGAGGGAAGGGATAGGTAGGCTCATCCATAGAAGGTTCTCCTATAATGACATACATTTTTGCACAGTTATAGCCTTTTTCGAGAAATTTTTCACATGTCACATGAGCTCTGGAGTAACAGCCGTCAATTATATATTCCCAGGGAACAGATTTGTCGGCAATTACTTCCCCGAAAATCTGATTTAACTCTTTAGTTGTCGGAATTTCTCCTTTGAGGCCATCAATATCCCAGTCATTTTGAATTGTTGCAAATGAGCCCAGTTCTTTTTGTAATTTTCTTTCAAATGGTGCCGTATCATATCCCTGGTTATCTCTTTTTATGGTACCAGGTTTTGCGGATACAGTTTTTTCTTTTTCTTCGTCTTTTATATGAAGAGGATAATACTGAATGGATGCTCTTCTCTTTATTTCCTTCAGATCTTTATCAAAGGACAGGCTGTCTGTTTTTATCGTATCTTCTGGTTCCTCTCCGGATAATTCTTTTTTCCTGTTTATATGTCCCATTGCCGGGAGAGAAGTAATATTATGTATCATATGGGTCACCTCTATGAATTTAGAGTGATTGAAATTAGCAGCTTTTTCTGAAGAAGTTTTTGGGAAAAACTGCAAATTTTTATATTATCTATAAATATCACTACAGAGATTAATATTGTCAAGATGGAAGGTTGTATTTTAATCAGTCTTTTGTTATGCTAAAATAAAAAGTGAACAGAGGGGAAGCTATGAAAAATACGCCTTTGTTTTTCGTTATTTCGTAAAGAAAAGACCACTTAAAGAAATGGTTGAAGAGGCAGGGAAGAAAGATTTTATACAATTTTATATAAATTATGATAAATTCTATATTGCAGCGCCGGAGAAACTATAGAACATTCATTTCAAATAAATCATTTTGTCTGTCCGGCATACGGAGACTGCCGGACAGTTTATATGTGCTCTATCTGCCGGAACCGAATCCTATGGCATCTCCGGGATAATTTGAAGGTTTCTCATCCTTAACCCATCCGCCGGCACTTCTGTCAGGTGCTCCCACAAATTTCCAGGAGGAAGCAGAGGAAGTTCCCGAGCCGAACCCTATTGCATCTCCGGGATATTTCTGCGATTTTTCTGCAGTTTCTGAGCCGAACCCTATTGCATCTTTCGGATAGCCGGATGCCTGTTCATCTGTAACCCATCCGCCTGCACTTTTGTCCGGTGCTCCCACGAATTTTCTATCTAAAATCCATCCGCCTGCACTTTTGTCCGGTGCTCCCACGAATTTTCTATCTAAAATCCATCCGCCTGCACTTTTGTCCGGTGCTCCCACGAAAGTACCGGAAAAGGTAAAGGTATCTACCGGTTCTGTGAACTCAAGGGTTTTATTTTTTCCTGCTAAATTGTTTTGCCCTGTTTTAGTTATTTGTAAATTGTTACTTATTTTCATTTGTTTAACTCCTTTCAAGTTTTGAAATTTACTATCATTTTCATTATAATTTCTCCGGGAGCAAAATTCTTGCTCAAAATTGCTTTTTCAGGTGAACGATTTGATAACTTTCCGCAGGGTTATATTTAAATGTGTATTTTTTTATGTTAAAATAATAAGAGATTATTTGTTGATTTTGATTAATAAGGAGGGATAAACCAATGGAAGCTACTTTTAAATTATCTATAAATGAACTGGACAGCATATTTTTAGATAAAATAAAAACTGTATTCCCTCAAAGTGCAATGGTGGAGATTAAAATTTCAAATGAATATGATGAAACAGATTATTTACTATCTACTCCTGACAACAGTGAAGCTTTGCGACACTCCATAGAACAGTTGAAAACCAGTGAATTAATTACGAAAACTCAGGAAGAATTAAAGATATGATTTGTTTTACGAAAGATGCCTGGGAACATTATACTTACTGGCAGAATACAGATAAAAATAAGCTGAATAGAATTAATAGTTTGATTAAAGACTGCCAGAGAAATCCTTTCGGCGGCATCGGGAAACCGGAACCGTTAAGAGGAGAACTTTCAGGATTCTGGTCCAGAAGAATAGATGAATGTCACAGGTTTGTTTATAAGTATGAAAATAACACTTTATATATAATTTCCTGCAGGTTTCATTATTAATTTAATAAATAAACGAATTTTGAGGTTAATTTCCAGGAGGAATTCTTTTTGATAAAAATAAGGTGGTATAAAGGTGAATAAAGAAGAAATTATAAGTAGATTATCTTCTGTAAAAGAAGAAATCAAAAAAGAATTTAAAGCAGAGATAAAAGGTATATTTGGTTCTTATGCCAGGATGGAAAACAGAGAAAACAGTGATATAGATATACTGGTAGATTTTGATGAAGAAGCAGACCTCTTTGATATGGCAGGACTTTCCATATTTCTTCAGGAGAGATTGAACATAAAAGTAGATGTTGTCCCCAGGCGCTCAATACGAGAGGAATTAAAAGAAACCATCCTGAAGGAGACTCTTTACATATGATAAGAGATTACATGATTTTCACCATCTGCCTGATGAACTGTAAAAGGAGAACATAAATAACTTTCAGGAAGAAAATATATGTTGAAGAAAACTATTGTAATTTTTACTTTAATTTTTTGTTTGAACCTCTGTCTGAAATTCCTCGTATTATCACAGGAATCTCTTTCAGGAGCTATTAATGGAATAGTTCAGGATAAGATGATGAGAGGTATGGAAGATGTACAGGTTGAAATAGTGGAAGCAGATAAAATATGCCATACTGATGAGACTGGCTGTTTTTATTTTGATGACCTTGAACCGGGATGTTATACTATGTGCTTTTCTATGGATGATTACCAGACTGTAAAAAAAAGTGTTACCCTTCAAAAAGGTCAGACCAGATATTTAATAGTTGATATGCTTTCCACGAAAAGAATGTCTCCTGCATGGCTCAATCCAGACCTTTCAAATCCTATGGAAGCTGCCGATGTTTATCTGTTATATGTTGCCTGTGCCGGTTCCCGGTCCGCAGAAGAGATTAATAATTCAGATGATATTATAGTTCCCTACTCGCCTCTTTCAAAGAAGAAAAATGTATTAATGACTATTAACAGCCTTTCCGGAAGTGCAGTGGATATTATAGAGTGGAAGGATAATATAAGCCCCTTCTGGCTTGCAATGAGAGACGGGAAAATACTTTATATTACCGATAGTGATGATAATATAACAGTTATGGATACGGAAAGAAATAATTCTGTTATTACTGTTATTCCTATGAAGGAATACGGCTATATGATAGGAGATATAACAACAGGAACTGATGGGAATTATTTTTACTGCACATGGGCCCATAATAAGAATCCTCTTTTGAAAGTCCTTGATACAACTACAAATACTTATGTAAAAACCATTCCTTTACCGGCATTAAAAGATAACTCTATCGGCCAGCCCTGGGCTATTGCAGCACATGCTCAAAGAGTCTATGTAGCTCTTGAAACGAGGGATAATGGAGAAGTGGCTTTTATAAATACTGCATGTAATATGGTTGAGGGTACTGTAACAGTAGGAAGAAGACCTCTGGGCCTGGCAATTACTCCTGATGGAGAAAAACTGTATGTAACCAATTCTTATGATGATAATGTTTCTGTAATTGATACCAGTAAAAAAGAAGTAATTAATACTGTAAAGGTTGGCTTTGAACCAATCAGAGTTGCAATCACTCCTGATGGCAAGAAAGTCTTTGTCAGTAACAGGGTAGATAATTCTGTATCTATTATTGATAGTGAAACTGATTCTCTGGTGGCTACATTGCCATCCGGCAGAGAGCCTGTTGGTATCGCAATTTCCGGTGATGGTAAATTTGCCTTTGTTACCAACAGTGGGTCTGATGATATAACCATAATAGATGTGGAAAAAAACACAGTTATATCATGTACAAGGCCTTCCTATATTTATAGAGGAAGACCTTTCGGTATAGTAGTAAAATAAAAAGGATTTATTTGAAATATCCTGCCGTATAAATCCCATATTTTGTCGTTTTAAAAACTGCATAATAATTTTCCTTGACTTCTACAGGAATCGGTTCCCATACAGTTAAATCAGATATAGAATTCCATATTTCTTTATTCGTCCATAATTTGACTCCATCAGCACAGGTTTTTACCGTTAGATCTTTATAAAAATATGCTTTAAGCCCGTTGTAGTTTACTGCAGGAAACCATATGGTAATTTCTTTTAAAAATTCATTCTCCTTTGAGAAAATCTGGTAAACATCGAGATGAAAAAAATTATTTTTTTCATTTAAACCGGGCCCCATATAGATTATATTTATTGTTATATCCGTCTCTTTATTCAGAGCACCCGGCGGAATAATAATTCCAAATCCGGTATAATTATAAACTATTGTAGCACCAGGAGGGCCTACTGGTTTCGTTAATGGCTGAGGCATATTGTAAAGTAAGTTCTCAGGATAATCCGGCCGTGATCCGAGGGTTTGAGAGACAAGAATATCTCTTTTGTCAGCTCCTTCACCGGCAAAAGAAGGAGACACTGCTCCTGTAAGAATCAATGCACCTGCTGCCGCACCTTTAAG
>CALARM010000895.1 GCA_937888925.1 uncultured Synergistia bacterium
AACCGAAGGCAGTGGGAGTCAGAACTGCACAGGAAACTGCAAGACCGAATAAACCCAGGGGAGCCGGGTTTCCGAATACTCCGTGATGTAATGAAGAACCGAGATCTACTTTTTTAATCATAATCCATTACCATCTTTCTTTATAAAATAATGGAAACTTTCATTCTATAGAGGAGTGGAAATTCCTGCAATAATAAAAATGAAACTCAGATTTCAGGCCCTTTTAGAAATGTGATGTTTATTTCCCATCAAGTTCTAACTCCAGTTCTCTGAGAAAATCCCGGAGTATTTCCGTCCTTCTTTCAGCAATTTCTTTTGCTTTATCTGTGTGCATTCTATCTTTAGCGACAAGCAGTCTTGTATAAAACAGATCAATAGCATATTTTAAATCGTCCGGCGTCCGGCCTTTTATACAGAAAGGGTCTTCCGGATGATAGAAAGTCCTTTTCATCTGCCCTGTAGATGAAAAAGTTCTCATAATGGATATTACTCCCGTTGCTTCTAATTTATCTCCGTCCTGAAGAATTTTCGCTTCCAGACTTAAAGTATTGCTGTCAGTTTTTCTAGTAAAAGAACAGGATTCTATACACTTATAAACTTCTTTAATTTTTTCTTTCGGATACTCTGGAATTGCTTCAAGAATTTCTCCTGCAAGTTCTGCGCTTTCAGTGGCAGCATTATCAGAACATGGATCATTTTTCTGGTAAATAATAATATCGTGAAACAGAGCTGATGGAACAAGTATTTCCATATCGCCTCCTTCTGTCTGTGCAATCCTTTCTACATTGGATAAAACCCTGAGAGCATGATGAATATCATGGGATTGATCTTCTCTTGTTATTTTTTCTTTTGCGAGTCCAATCAGTTTTTCTCGTAGCTCAATGTCCATATTTTCTAAAGACCTCCATTATTATAAAATTTTATATTTCATTTTTCACAATACCGGAGATAATAAGACTAATAACTATACTTTTATCATTTCCAGACCTGACTAAAAATATCCCCCTTTGCTGAGTGTCTATAATTTTTTTAATTGTATAAAATCCCATGTCATATTCGTTATTCCATATAACATCAACATTATTAGTCATCATTCCGTTCACTATAAATTTAATTGCCATTATATTACGGTTAAATTTCATTCTTTCTGCAGAAATAAATATTACATTTTTTGCTAAACCTGCATAAATTACATACCGAAACATATGATAAAGAATATAATAGATCAGTTCTTTTTCCAGAAAAACCGTTTCTTCAAGTAATTTTACTCTAACTTCCATAAATCTCTCTGAAAATCTACTACTCCACAGATATAATAATTCTTCTAATATATCTTTGACATATACTTCCGTTTTTTCTTCCGGCACAGAAAAAAATTGAAAAGAGCTATTGAACTTCTTTTTCAACGCATCTATGTAATTTTCTCTTTTCAATTCATTATTTTCAATATCAGAATTACCTTTAAAAAAATTCTCCATTTCACTGGAAATCTCTTCTTCAAAATAAAAAAACTCTTCCCTGTTCGGTTCAAGGTCAATCACTTTTTCTTTATCATAACATTCTTCTTTATTACATTCATTTTTCTGTTTGTATTCTCTTATTTCTTCCAACCTTTTTACAAGAACTATATTTTTTGCCTGTGTCAGAATATTCATATGATTACCTCCCTGATTGATTTTTATAAAATTTCAGAGTAAAATATAGTAAAAATTATAAGGTGGCAGGAATGAAAAATATTTTAAGCAGTAATGGACTTACAACTGGTAAAAGAGAAAACATTCTGGAACAATTCAAAGAAACTTCACTTTTCGCGCTGTCAAAAACATACAAAAACGTCACAGAAGATATACTATTTACAGAGATTGGAGATAGTATTAAAAGCAAAAAAATCATAGCAGTTGATTTTCATATTGACCATATTACTGAAGGAAGTAAAGAAATAAAAGGATATGATTTAAATGGTAGAGAAATGACCATTGGTTATCAGAAAAATAACATACTCAACATAGATCACCATGCCGACACAGAAGAAATGCGTCGCCCCATCTGCAGTACCAATCTGGCCATTTCTTATGTAAACAGTTATGGTATATGTAACAGGAAAAATCATATAGTTGTTTTTCATCATGGGGATGCAGACAGTGTTCTATCTTCACTTATATTGAGTGGTGTTTTATCTTTAAAAGATGAAAATGGAAAAGATATAATTTACGGAGGTATAACTGCAGAAGAACTCTTCGGCAGTGCAGCCATAGCTGCAGACCATACGGGAGAAGAAAATATAATTGCCGATGTTCTTCAGTCTATTCAAAAAGTAAAAGAAAAACAGGGTAATTTTCATCAAATTGCTTACTCTTTTAAAATATTAATCAGGCTCCTCGGAGAATTAAAGAAAATAGATAAAATAAATTTTGATTCTGAAGAAAGAGAGGCTATTCTGAAAAGAATTTTTTCAGATGCCCCCGGCAGTCTATCTCTTGTTCAGAAAAGATTTGAAGACAGATATAAAATAAAGAAACTTGCAGACAATTTGAATGATGGTTTTAAAGAAATACATCAGACAGGCGGTATTTATTACTGCACTGTTAATGAACGAATTGATGGTGAACTTTTACCTGCTGTTTTTGGAACAAAGGCACAGATAATTATAGTCAGTTACCCTTCTAAAGAACAGGGAAAGTATATTACAAAAGTTCGTTTAGGAATGGGAGCCAGAGAAGGAGCAAGCCTTCATAGACTGGGAATTAATAAAATCTCCCCATCATTCGGAGGCAGATGGAATGCCGGTTCTGATTCGAGAGAAGGAGGAACACTTCTAAATGCAGAAGAGTTTGCAGCTAAATTATATGATGAAATATCTTGAATTATTGAAAAATCTTAATTTACCACCTGAACAATTTGCTGTTTTTGGCAGCGGGCCTCTTGCAATCAGGGGATGGAGAGAAAATAAAGACATTGATATTATTGTTACATCTGCTCTCTGGAATGAATTACGAAAAAAATATACTCTTTATAATGAGAAGTCAATTAGAATAGAAGTAATTGAGATTTTTAGAGATTGGAAACCATGGTTTCACGATGTGGAGGAATTAATTAAAACAGCAGATTTCTTTGAAAATATTCGTTTCGTTAATCTAGAAAATGTTCTAAAATGGAAAGAAGCTATGAATAGAAAAAAAGACAGAGAAGATATAAAGTTAATAAGAAAGCATAAAATTCTAGAGACAAATTCCAGGTAATTTATTTTCCTAATCTTTGATATTTACCCCTGGTTGGTTACGCTCTATAGTATAATTACTGATATTTTTCTGTTTTTTCTTCATATCCATATTTTAAATAAAATACAGAGGCTCTTATAATCCAATAGCCTCTGTATTTTATATTTTATTTTATTATTCTGCTTTTTGTAAATATTTTTATTTAAGATAATGAAAGTAAGTCGAAAAATCTTACAACCAGCTATCATCAGGGTTACAGGGTTTATCAGGTTTACCAGGCCCTACTTCAAATATTAAACATATAAGAAATATTAAAAGTACAAATGGTATTATACCCAAAAAAAAACAAGTAGCGGAAAATTCAGAATAATAGACACTTCTCTCATTACTACGAATATATATTATTATCCACATCAAAACAATAGGTACAAAATACAATAAAATCATTATTCCGGGGTACAATAAAATTGCAGCTTTAAATAATCCAATTAAAAGTATGGCAGCACAAAGTATCATTAATGGCCACATAAAAACTTACCTCCTTAAAATATTTTTTTCTTAATCGATTTCTCGCCCCATTGCTACAGAAAAACCGATGAAGGATAAAACCGAACTATCTGGCACACATTCACAATAGTGTGCCAGATAAACTCATTAATAACAGGAATAAGATTTACATCTCGGACACCACTCGGTATAATTCCTGCAGTTGGGACACCACCAGTATCCACAGTGCCTGCATTTCTTTAAATCCTGCTCATTAGTGCAACAAGAACATCTCAAAGCCATTATATTCACCTCCTTATTCTATTTTTCACTTTTTTTCTCAAATAAATATACAACTTATACTTTTTAAATTAATATTATTTGTATTTATCATTGGCAAATAGCTCATTCATGTCCAGACAATGAATTCCGGGAAATATTATGAGTAATTTTTCTCAAAAACTATTCAGCACCTGAAGAAGGATTTATTAAATTATTTCTGGAATTTAATTATTTTATCCATGATGGTTTCATACTCATAAGTTAATATAAATAAAAAGAATTAAATCTATGACACGATCTTAATAAAAATTTCCCGAATTATATCAGGAGGTTTTAAAAATGAAAAAAAGTCTGTATTATATTGAACCAGTAAAAGAACTGGAGAAGCTGGAAAATCTCTGGGAAAAATGCAGAACGGAAGAAACTCCTTTATTTACTCTAATTCCCGGTGAAAAAGGCATAGGGAAAAAAATATTTATTGAACATTTTATTAAGAAACTTCAGATTCCGGAGGGACAGATAGTAAGATTAAAATGGGCCGGTATATTTGCAGATGCTTTTACACCTTTTGAAAAACCTCTGAATATAAAATATGACTCGCTGTTTAATTTTCACAGAAATATTCCGGGATTACCGAGTATCTCCAGATTAAGCACAGCAATTATAGGTAATGTTCCGGTAGTAGGGAAAATCCTCTCCCCTGTTTATGATGAATGGCTGCAGAAAATATCAAAAGACCCGAAAAGTCAGATTAAATGTTTTCATAAACTAGCAGAAGAACTGAAGAAGAGAAGTTATAAAAAACCGCTTTTAATAGTAATTAATAATACGGAAGAAATACCTGATACAGCATTAAAATTCTTTATCTATTTTACGGATTACCATGCCAGCAATATACTTTTATGTTCTCTTATAAATACAGATAATAAATATAAAATACCTGAAAGACTGTCAAAAATAAATAAAGGAGAAATAATAGAAATACCTTATATCAAAGAAAAGGATCTCAGAAAAATTTTAACTGTAAAACTGCAAAACAGTTCCATACAACCTGAAAAAGCAGAGGAAATAATCAACTTTATTCTGGATATTAATAAATCAGATTATATAGTACCGGGTAAAATAATAGAATTACTTGCTATATTAGAAGATTATCATCATGAGGATATGGACACAATCAAGCATCTGATAAAAAAATATACTGGAGACCCACTGTCACTCCTGGAAAAAAGTGAGAGAAGAATCCTTGAACTTTTTTCATATCTTTACCATGGTGAAATTGATCTGAAAGAAATTAAAAATTTCAAAGATATTCTTTCTCACTGGGGTATCAGTCCGAGAGAATATGAAATAGGAATTATAAAATTAGAAAAATGCGGATTTATAAATAAACATGTAATTGAAACAGCTTATAAAAAAATAAATGATGTTATAAGAAAAGAAGATCATAATTTCATATGTAACAGTCTCCTTGAAATCTTAACTATTGAAAGTGAAGAAAAATATGAACTTTTTCCGTTGCTTGCTTATAATTTTGAACAAAAAGGAGAACTGGAAAAAGCAGGTGAATTTTATGTACAGACAGCTTTAAGACGCCTTCAAGATAATCAAAATGATGAAGCTATTAATTTCTTTAAAAAAGCTCTTTGCTATATATCAGAAACAGAAAAACAGATGAAAATAAAATTTTATTTAAGTGTAGCTTTATATAAATCAGGAAATTTTAGAGAAGCAGAATTAATACTTGAAGATCTGCTTACAATACTAAACAGAGAGACAGAAGAAGACATTCATGTAAAAACATTAAGACATGAAGTAGAATTTTATACAGGACTTATTACTTCCCATGGTAAGAGAGATTTCATAAAAGGAGCAGAAATCTTCGAAAAAGTAATTTTAGAATCCTCCGGCGAATTAAAGGCTCTGGCAGAAATTGAATTTGCATGGTCCATATACAGAAAAAACCCGGAAAAAGCTTATACTATGGTAGAAGAAGCCCTTAAATATGAAGTCAATCAATTTACAAAAGCTACAGGACATCATTATAAAGCTATAATACTTAAAGAGAATAAAAGAGACGAACAGTCTTTAAGAGAAGCAGAAGAAGAACTTAAAAAAGCTCTGGAACTGGCAGAAGATGATCTATTCTTAAAAGGACAGATTTACAATACCCTGGGCTCATTGTACAGTCAGATTAAAAGAAAAGATGAAGCTATTTTTGCTCTTAATAAAAGTATTGAATGCAAAAAAGAAATTCAGGATATGGAAGGCCTGGCAATTTCCTACGGAGGACTGGCAAGAACTTATTTACGGGCAGGAGAGTATGAAAAGGCGAGAGAAAACTATATAGAAGATCTGAATTTAATAGAAAAATTAAATCCTCAGGCCTGGTGGAATAAATGTCAGATCTATATTGAAATATCGGAAACATACAGAATTGAAGGGAAGCTTGGGAAAGCTTCTATTGAGCTTGAAAAGTGCAGAGAAATTATTCCGAAAGAAGATACGGAAGATAATACAAGAAGGACTCTCGGTTATTTATCTCTTATGGAATCGAAAATCCTATGTGATGATAATAAGCCCGATATGGCTCTTAAAAGGTGTATGGAAGCAGAATTACATTTAAAGGATAATTTCCATATAATACCAGAAATTTATCTATCTTTTGGAAGAATATACAGAAGAAAAAAAGATTTTAAAAAAGCCATAGACTATTTTAATAAAGCAGAAAAAAATCTGGAAGATTTTGAACTTCAATTTTTACATAAGGAGAAGAAATTACTGGAAAAGGAAATAAGGGAAAGTGAAGAGTAATTAAACATATGCCATTTGTTAATCCCAATGAAGGAGGCCCCGCTATGATAGAATATGAAAGAGATTGTACAATCGTTTCTGAAAGAGAATTAAATCAACTAAAAGAATTATGGGAAATATCTACAAAAGAAGATAACCCTTTACTCACTCTTATTTTAGGTAATAAAGGTATAGGAAAAAATACACTTATTAAAAAATTTATCAGTGACTGCAGGATTTCTAAAGAGCAGATAATAAGATTAAAATGGGCAGGTATTTTTGATAATGCATTTATCCCTTTTGAAAAACCTCTTAATATAAAATATGATTCTATATTCAGTTTTCATAAAGATATTGGATTGCCCAGTTTTTCCAGATTAAGTACAGCTACTATCGGTTATGTTCCGGCATTAGGCAAAATCCTTATGCCAATTTATGATGAATGGTTAAAAAAAAGAGAAATAAATCCTCAAAGCCAGGTTAACTGCTTTAATAAACTGGCAAAAGAAATAATTAAAAAAAGCTCTAAAAAACCTGTATTAATAATAATCCATAACATGGAAAATATACCTGAAACAGCAGTGAAATTTTTCAGGTATTTTATAGAATATCCTGCTAAAAATATATTAATCTGTTCCATTGTAGATACAAATAATAAATACAGCATACCTGATAAC
>CALARM010000896.1 GCA_937888925.1 uncultured Synergistia bacterium
GTGATATTTATGAAAGAAGTAATAGCAAATTTGTATCTTGGAGATTGTAGAGATGAATTGAAACATCTGGATGATAATTCTATTGATCTTATAATTACATCTCCTCCATATGCAGATAGTCGAACACAGACATATGGCGGTATAAAACCTGATGACTATGTTTCCTGGTTTCTTCCTGTTACGTCAGAACTTCTCAGGGTGCTGAAACCTTCAGGTACTTTTATCTTAAATATAAAAGAAAAAGTTGTTAATGGTGAAAGACATACCTATGTAATAGAACTGATTCTGGAAATGAGAAAACAGGGATGGCTCTGGACTGAAGAGTTTATGTGGCACAAAAAGAATTGTTATCCCGGTAAATGGCCTAACAGGTTCAGAGATTCATGGGAAAGACTGTTACAATTTAATAAGAATAAAAAGTTTAATATGTACCAGGAAGAAGTTATGATACCAATGGGAGACTGGGCAAAAACAAGACTGAAAAATTTAAGTGACACAGATAAAATCAGGGATAATTCAAGAGTTGGCAGCGGATTTGGTAAAAAAGTGGCTAACTGGCTTGACAGGGATAAGGTTTATCCTACAAATGTGTTACACATGTCTACCGAATGTAACAATAAAAATCATAGTGCAGTTTTTCCAGAAGCTCTCCCTGAGTGGTTTATAAAATTATTTACAAAAGAAGGAGACTGGGTTCTTGATCCTTTTATGGGCTCAGGAACATCTACTTCAGTAGCTCAAAAGATGGGAAGAAATTCTGTCGGAATAGAAATATTACCGGAATATTATGAACATGCCAGAAACAGAATAAAACCGGTAGAATATTATTTGCTGGAAGAAAAAGGAGTTTATGAAACAAATAAATTTAAGAGATGTAATAATTTATGTTGAAGATAATATAGGTACATTTCATTTAAAGCGATTACAAAACCTTGAAAAACTTAAATTAAATAAAATTTTAAAAAGAAAAAATCCCTATTTATTTAAAGCAAAAAATATAGTAATAGCTCAGGATTTAATAAAATTACTTTTAGATGCTCATTTATCTTCTCAGGAAGAAACAATTTTTGGAGAATTTCTGGAAGGACTTGCCGTATTTATTTGTTCTAAGGTTTACGATGGCAAAAAATCTGCTGCAGAAGGTATTGATCTTGAATTTGATAGAGATAATATCAAATATATTGTTTCGATAAAATCCGGACCTAACTGGGGAAACAGCAGGCAGGTGAAAAAAATGGAGGATGACTTTTTAAAGGCTAAAAGAATTTTAAAAACAAATAATTCAGCCATACATATTATTGCAGTTAATGGATGTTGTTATGGAAAAGATAATAATCCTGAGAAAGGTAATTACCAGAAACTATGTGGACAGAGATTCTGGGAATTCATTTCAGGAAATAAAAATTTATATAGTGAAATAATAGATCCTATTGGATATAAAGCAAAGGAAAAAGAAGAAAAATTTTTGGAACTTTACGGACAGGTAATTAATAAATTTACAGATGAATTTATGAAGGATTTCTGCATAGATTATAAAATTGACTGGGAAAAACTAGTAAAATTTAATTCAGGCCTATGATTACAGGTATTGGAACAGATATTATCGATATAGACAGAATTGAAAAAGCCATTGAAAATCCAAGGTTTATTGACAGGGTTTTTACATGTCGCGAAAAAGACTATTGCATGTCAAAAATTAGAAATGGCCAGCATTTTGCCGCAAGATTTGCCTCAAAAGAAGCAGTTATGAAAGCTCTCGGCAAAGGATTTGCCTTTCAGGATATAGAAGTCATGAATAATGATGAAGGAAAACCTGAAATAATCTTATATGGTAATGCAAAGGAATATGCAGGAGAAACAGGTGTGGATAAAATTTTTCTTACCATATCTCACTCTCAGAATATGGCCATAGCTTTTGTGGTGATGGAAAAGAAAATATAAAGGATTTTACTTTTACCATATAGAATTTAAGCTATATCATTTGATATGGAAAATCTAAACCCTATAAATAATCTTCCCGTAATGCGTTACGCGTTATGTGTCACGAAATCAAAGGTGATAAAAATGTTAAAAATAGTAACTTCTGATGAGATGCAGTATCTTGATAGAAAAACCATAGATGAACTGGGAATACCGGGAATGGTTTTAATGGAAAATGCAGGCCGTGCCGTTTATGAAAGAATTATCAGGAGAGTTAATAGAGATTCATATGTAATAATTCTTACAGGAAGAGGTAATAACGGAGGGGACGGTTTTGTCATTGCAAGACACCTTTTTAATAATGGCTATAAAGTAAAAATCTTTCTTATTGCCAGAAAAGAAGATTTAAAAGGTGATGCCCTGACAAACTGTCTTGTGGCAGAAAAAATCGATGTCCCTGTAAAAGAAATTTTTTCGGAAAATGAGCTTCCTTTTCTTTCTTTTGAAATAGAGAAAGGAGACCTTATTGTAGACGGCCTTTTAGGAACAGGTATTAAAGGCGGTGCCAGAGGTCTTATAGCTGAAGTTATAAACATTGTTAATAATACAGGAAAGCCTGTTATATCAATAGATACTCCTTCAGGTCTTGACTGCACTACAGGACATGTGGAAGGGCCATGTATAAAAGCCACAGAAACAGTAACCTTCTGCCTCCCTAAAAGAGGCATGTTTATATTCCCCGGAGGACTTTATGTGGGAAACCTTGTAGTGGCAGATATAAGTATTCCACAGGATTTCTGGAGAAAAGATAAAAATCTATGGACCCATCTTATTACTTCTGTTATGGTAAGAGATAACCTCCCTGTAAGGGAACTGGATGCCTATAAAGGTACCTGCGGAAGAGTTCTTATAGTGGCAGGTTCCCCGGGATTTACAGGTGCTGCCGCCCTTTCAGGAGAAAGCTCCCTGAGAACGGGAGCAGGACTTGTAACTGTTGCTATTCCTGAAAGTTTAAATGATATTATGGAAGTTAAACTCACAGAGGTTATGACAAAACCTCTGCCGGAAACTTCCAGTAAAACTATTTCTCTTAAAGCCTTTGACATTATTTCTGCTATATCTGCCGATGCTATGGCGATAGGGCCGGGATTATCGACAGAAAAAGAAACAGGAGAACTTGTGAGGAAATTGATTTCTATATCTGAATTACCTATTGTCATAGATGCGGACGGCCTTAATCTTTTATCAGAAGATATTTCTGTCCTGAGGCATCGTAACTATCCTGTTATACTGACGCCTCATCCGGGAGAAATGGCCCGTCTTGCAGGTCTTACGTTACAGGAGATTAAAGCAGACCCGGTCAGAATAGCCTCTGAATTTGCCCGGAAATGGAATGTTTATATAATTTTAAAATTTGCCCGTTCCATTATAGCAACACCTGACGGGCATATCTATTTTAATCCCACAGGAACTCCCGGTATGGCTACAGGAGGAAGCGGTGATGTTCTTACAGGTATTGTGACTTCTTTTCTGGCACAGGGGCTGACTCCTCTTCATGCCTGTCTCTGCGGAACCTTTATTCATGGACTCAGCGGAGCTCTTGCATGTAAAGACATAGGAGAAGAATCTTTAATAGCAGGAGATTTGATAGATTATATACCGGATGCTTTCGGAGTTATTAAATCAGGCCGTGAGCCTGTTGAATGGATTTTTTATATGTGAGTCGTGAATAGTGAGTAGTGAGTCGTGAGTCGTGAGTCGTGAATAGTAGGGGCGACCCCCTGTGGTCGCCCGGTACCGGTAAAACACGCATCACGCATTACGCATTACGCATCACGAACCACGCGTCACGCGTTACGCGTTACGAACAAAAGGAGAACAAAAATGTTAAAAAATAAAAATTTAATCCTGGTGTGTTTCCTCGTATTTACATTATTTTTAAATGACCGTACCTTCTCGAAAGAGAAAAATATAAAAAAAGAACAGAAAATGAAAAATAAGATAGCTTTTGTTATGCAGAATAATCTCTGGATTGCCAATCCTGATGGTTCGGAACAGAAGCAACTTACTCAGACCTGTGATGTCAATGAACCTTCCTGGTCTCCTGACGGAAAATCTATTCTTTATGTCTCAGGCAGAAAGATATGGAAATATGATTTTGCTACAGGTAAATCTGACAAATTTATCGATATGCCCGGCTACTGTATAAGCCCTTCTTATTCTCTGGATGGAACAAAAATAATTTTTACCCATGAAAGTAATGTGTGGGATTATTTTCTCGGACAGAACAGAACTGAAATATGTGTTGCCTCTGCCGATGGAACAGATATCAAGGTTCTTGTAAAAGCAGGGGAAACAATGATGAACTATCCGAAATTTTTCCCCGAGGGAGAAGACATTGTATTTAATGAATTACGAACTGAAAAAATCAGCAGTTATCTTGCTACATATAATCTGGCCTCCCGTAAAGTAGAATATTTGAATTCAGAGTCCGGTTGGCTCAGACCTGATTTTTCACCTGATGAAAATTTCCTGGTTGCAGGCTGGTATAACTATGAACATGGCGGAGAATTACGTATGATACGTCTGAAAACACTGGGAGTAGTGAAACTAATAGGTACAACTAAAGGATGTCAGTATACAAATCCTTCTTTCTCACCTTACGGAGATAAGATTGTTTTCGAAAAAGATTTTTTCTCTTCCAGTAAACAGACATTTCTTTCTTATGGAATTTATGTTATGAACGCTGACGGCTCCGGTATAAGAGAGATAATTCCTGATGCTTCTGAACCGGACTGGCTTCAACTGGTAACGGGAGAATAATGTCGTGATGCGTGATGCGTGATGCGTAATGCGTGATGCGGATCAGAATAGGATAGAGTTTATTATTAAAAGAGAGGATGATAAAAGATGATTACTGCAAAAGATTTAATGACTAAAGAAGTTATTACCGTAAAACCTGAGACTCCTGTAAAGGAACTGGTAAAAATGATGTCGGAAAATGATATAGAAGCTATTCCCGTACTGAACGATAAGGAAGAAGTTGTCGGGATAATAACAGACGGAGATCTCGTTATGAGGGCATCTAAATTTCATATGCCACTCTTTTATCAGATTCTTGGCGGAGTTATTTATCTGGAACATCCCAATGCTATGGAAGCTGAATTAAAGAAAATGCTCGGCACCACTGCAGCAGACGTTATGACAAAAAGAGTCATAGCAGTTACCGAAGATACTCCTCTTGAAGAGATAGCCAGTGCTATGGTGACGAGAAAAATTAAAAGAATCCCCGTGGTAAAAGATAAAAAACTCGTAGGAATAATAGGGAGAAAAGATATTCTTACAATTCTTGCTAAAAATGGCGAACAGTAATATTTTAGATATGTTATGAATGAGAGGTACATAAATGTTTTTAACTTATGCAGAGAAAATAAAATCAGATCTCAGTAAATGGAGAAGGCTTATTCATGAATATCCTGAAACAGGGTTTAATGAAGTAAAAACCTCTGCTCTCGTAGAGGAGTGTCTGAAGAGTTTCGGTATAGACTGTTTCAGACTGGTAAATACAGGAGTGGTAGGAGTTATCAGGGGAAAAGACGATGGTAAAACAGTTGCTCTGAGAGCAGATATGGATGCCCTGAGTATTCAGGAAGAAAATGATGTTCCCTATAAATCTAAAAATCCCGGTGTCATGCATGCCTGCGGCCATGATGCCCATACTGCCATGTTACTTGGTGCCGCAAATATTTTGTCGAATAAAAGAAATTTACTTAATGGTAATGTAAAACTGATTTTTCAGCCTGCAGAGGAAGGCCCCGGAGGCGCTCAGCCCATGATAGACGCAGGAGTCCTTGAAAATCCTCATGTAGATGCAGCTTTTGCCCTTCATATGATCTCTGATATTGAAGCTGGAAAGATTGGTATTTCCTACGGTCAGACCCATGCGGCAAGCAGTAAATTTACCCTTGTTTTAAAGGGCCTTGCAGGCCATGTGGCAAAACCTCATAAAGCTATTGACACCATAACTATGGCTGCAGAGGTTATACAGGCAATTCAGAGGATAAGAACAAGGCATGTAGACCCTACGGAAACAGTTCTTATCGGGATTGGCACAATAAAAGGGGGAGACAGATATAATATCATAGCAGATCATGTTGAAATGG
>CALARM010000897.1 GCA_937888925.1 uncultured Synergistia bacterium
CTTTATGAATCGGGTCTCTGTTTTTCCTCCAGAAAGGGTCTTTTGTTCTGCTGTACTCATATCCGTCCGGATTTACCATCGGGACTACCCATATTTCAGCATTGTCCACTCTGTTTTTTATTTTTTCATCAGTTCCATAACCTTCCGCCAGGTTTTTGACTATAGTAAAAGGAGATTCCATGGCCATCCATTCTCTTGCATGGTGACATCCCGTAATAAGCATACCCGGTTTATTACTTGTATCTCCCGGGGCTCCTTTACTTATTTTTACGGCCATTATATCTCTTCCTTCAGCAGTTTTCCCCAGGGACACCGTTTTTACAATATCAGGGTATTTTGCTTCCAGACCTTTCAGTTCTCCTATTACCTGTTCATATGAATGATAGGCATCCCTCTGAGGAAGGGGCTGGCCCTGAAGGGATATCTTGAAATCTTTCAGTATTTTCTTTGCATCTACTTTGCATGTAGATGGATCTTTGAGGATATTCTGTTTTGTGAGGAAATCTTTTAATTGTTTATCACTTATTAAAAAATTTTCATCTTTTCCGCTGGTGCGGGCTATTTTAGAGGCTATATCTACTTTATCCGGTGAAACTTCTACGGAGAATTTTTTATTACCCAGTTTATATCTGAGTTGCGTTCTGTCGATATTATTTATTTCCACTGGTGATACCTCCTGTTATAAATGGTATCCCTTTACTCTCATGCTTAATTATACTGTATTTTTCAGTAAAAATAAGATTTGAATTGTTAACAAATTGTTAACTTCTGGATAAGTTCTTATTAATAAAAAAAATTACAGAACTTTTTATAAAATCCTGTAATTTTTTATCGTTTCTGAAGAACCGGAGAATTAAATTTTGATTATAGATTTACATGAAAAATCCCTTATGTTTCTTCCTGAGATTTCTTATTGTTCACAAGCCAGTCAAGGAAAGCCATATTTGCACTGTATATACGTTTATTTGTAGGATCTATTTCCGCTTCACCCGGCTGGAAGCTTCTTCCTATTTCTATTGTAACTGAATATCTGTCATGTAAACTGGCAAAATCATCTGGATCACCTGAAGCAGGGTATAGACCAGATGACTGCATAACAGTGTATTTATCATCTTTTATGGCATTTCCCATATTTCTTGTTATTTCTTCATAGATTTTTTTATTAGGTGAAGGTTCTTCACTGATTCCCCAGGGATACATTATCTTTTTCCCGTAGCTGTGATGGTTGACTATGCCTTTTATATTCTTTCTGTTCATCCATAAATTAAGCATGGCCTGAACTTCTTTTTCCGATGCGCCTTTCGGACCGCGGTATGTGTCATCACCGGGATCGTCACTGGTAGAACTGTAATCATCATAGGTACTTTCAGGAGTATCGCCCTGCGGTCTGTAATATTCGATGTGTTCCGGATTCCCATCATAATAATTTCTGTTTAAATCCACGCCGTACGACACTACTCCGTCTTTATCTGCCTTCATATGAGATGCAATCTGTGACGGAATATCTGCGGCTTTTATGGGATCCCTGTTTTTTCTCCAGTAGCTGTATTTGTTTCTGCTATATTCATATCCGTCGGGATTTACAATGGGAACAATCCATACTTCAGCATTATCCAGTCTCTTTTTTACCTGTTCGTCCGTACCGTATCCTGATGCAAGTTCTTTTGCCATATAAAGAGGACATTCTACAGTCATCCATTCCCTTGCATGATGGCACCCGGTAATGAGAAAACCTGTTTTATTCCCTGTATCTCCTCCGGCGCCTTTACTTATCTTTACTGCCATTATATCTCTTCCTTCCTCAGTTTTCCCAAGAGACACAGTTTTTACAAGATCAGGGTACTTTGCTTCCAGCCCTTTAAGATCAGATATAACCTGTTCATAGGAATGGTAAGCCCCTTTCTGGGGAAGAGGTCTGTTCTGCAATATCAGTTTGAAATCATCCCTGATTTGCTGTTCATCTACATCAAATTTCTGCGGATCTCTCAATATATCTTCTTTAACGAGATAATCTTTTATCTCTCCTTCTTCCAGGAGAAAATTTCCGTTTCTATCTATTTCCTGTGCTATATCGTTTCTTTCCGGATGAACTTTTTTCTCTGTTCCTTTTGTATCGGTAAAACTGTAGAGTTGATTGTTCCTTTGGTTTATATTCATTTATTCCTCTCCTTTTCGCAACATAATCCATTTTATATTATAAATTATGTTAAGAAAGAAAATACAAAGAATTTGTTAACAAAATGTTAATTTTCCTGACAAAATTTTCTTTGTTGATAATTAATCTTTAAACCTGTATAATTATTTCAAGTAATTTTAATATAAAGGAAATTTCGTTTTTTTTAATTCCTTCATACATAATCCTCGCGTCACGCATCACGCGTCACGCGTCACGATAATTCAGGGAGGTTTTATTATGAAAATTAGCGGAAAAATGACGGAAGAGGAACTTGATGCTTTAAGGAAAAATATAGAGACCCGGATAATGTCAGCTTTTTTTTCAATACAGAAATCTTCTGACAGTAATTCTTTTAAAGAGATAAAGAAGAAAAATAAAACTGAAATACTTCCTTTTATTCCTCTTTTCAGTGTCCTGAGTAAAAAGCAACTGGCTTTTGTGGCAAAAAAGTTTAAACTGAAAAAATATAAAAAAGGAAATGTTTTGTTTGAATACGGAGATGTTCCTGAAGAGGTTTATATAGTCAAATCGGGAGAGATACTTCTTTACAGGGATCTTGACGGTATAAATATGATTGAATATGCCATATCTTTTCCCGGTGATGTTATAGGGGAAATGGGCGTAATCTCCGGTTCTCCACGGTCTCTTTCTGCAGGTGTTTACTCCGAGACGGCCGAGGTATATGCTATGTCGAAAGATGATTTTCTTTTTATATTAAAGAAATATCCTGACCTGTCAGTTAACCTGTCAAAAATACTGTGTCAGAGGATTGAAGAAATAAACAGACGACTCCTTGATTATATTTCATAATAAATATCTTTGTACCGTAACAGGTAAAAGGGTATCCGTAAAAAGCTTCTGCCTGGCAGGCTCTGGAGAAGAAAAATTAGTTTTTTATATGGAATTAAAAATTAAATAAGGGTTAATTTATTGTCTGTAAAACAAATGATATAAGGCAAATGATTTTTCTTCGTAAGAGCCTGTCAGGCAGAAGCTGACAAAATGGTCACTAACTTATCTATTCCGGTAATTAGAATAAAGGTTTTTTGTATGTATAAAATTAAATCTGAGCCATTAAAAATTGCCCTCATATCACTACATGGAGATACGCTCTGGGGCAGGTCTCTTCATTATTATAATCCTCTTTCCGTTACCACTCTTTCCGGGTATCTCAAACATAAACGCCAGAATATAGAGATTAAAATATTTGATACCATTCTTCATTCATGTGATGAAATAGGCAGAGAACTGACTGAGTATTCTCCTCATATTACAGGAATTTCAATGAAAACAGACAGTCTGTTTGAATTGAGGAGTATTATGAAAAAAATTCCTCCTTCTAAAATACTGCTCGGAGGTATTGCTCCTACTGTTATTTACTCTGATCTACTCAATGAATTTCCTGGATGTTATATCATAAGAGGCGAAGGAGAATATCCTTTTTTGAAATTTATAGAATATACCGAAGGTATGCTTCCTGTCAGGGATGTACCAAATCTTGTATATAAAAAGGATATGATTGTAGAAAATGCTTTATATAATTTTGATTTAACATGTGAAGAATTCCAGCCTTCAGATGATTTCACGGCTGAATGTATAAAAAGAGGTGGAGATTTCTGGCTCGAATCCAGCCGCGGATGCCGTATGAACTGCAGTTTCTGTTCCAAAACCGTAGCCCGTTCCGGTATGATCGGCCACAGACGTTTCCCATTGAGAAGAACGCTGGAAAGAATAAGAGAAATCAATAAAAAATTCGGCATAAAAAAATTTCGTTTTGCCGATGAAGATTTTTTTAATGATGATTTTAATTTTATAGAAGATTTTTGTTTCGGAGTAGAAAATTTGCCTTTTGAATTCAAATTTGAGATTGACGCTACTGTAAGAGGTATTTATTCTCCTGAAGAAGAGGAAGATAAAAAGCTGAAAAGGCGTGCCTTATGGGAGACAATGAAACACGCAGGACTTTCCCATATATTTATCGGTATAGAATCTTTATCAAATAGCCAGTTGAAGCGCTACAGGAAAGGTATAAATGTTAAAAATATTGAAGAAGCCATTGTATGTCTGAATATACCTTATGTGGCAGGATTTATACCTTTTGACCCTTTTGTAACGGTAGAAGAATTAAAGGAAAATTTCATAAATCTAAAGAGAACAGGTATAATAAAACATATAAATACTCCCATAAAATTTATGAGGGTTCAGAGGAAAACAGATATGGCCGAAATGGTTAAAGAAGCAGGGCTCATAACAGGCCTGATCGATAACGGCATGTGCTATAAATACAGGTTTCAACACAGTGATGTGGAAAAAATATGTGCAGTCATAACCAGAAAAGCCAGAATTTTTAATGTACTCGGTCCGAGAATAGGTTATATGATAAGACCTGAAGGAGGTTATTCGGAGAAACTCGAAAAGGAAATATTATCCTATCTTTCTGAAAAAAGCTATGAATTTAAAAATCTGGAACTGGATTTTTTAATAAATCTTATTGAAAACTGTGACGGAAGTTTTGAAGAGATTGAAGAGAAATTTACAGAAAATTATATAGCTCTTTACAGTGATATTTTAAAGAAAAGTGACATGATAGGACATAGAGCTACCGGAGCTAAAATAAAAGAAGTCTGTAAAGATTTTCTCCGGGAAATGAACGGAGTGAAGAGTGAAAAGTGAAGAGTGAAGAGTGAAGGGAGGAATAGTTTCTCATTCTTCGTTGTGACCGAACCGGTCATGGCCGTTATGGTAAGTTTCTACGAACTTGTTACAGTTCCCTACTCATCGTTAAAATCTTCCATTATCGAAAAATCTCCTTCTGCAAAATAATCGCTCATAATATTTTTAGTTCCTGAATTCTTTAAAGCTTCGATAATGTGAATTTTCTCTATGCCTGTTTCCAGGAATTCTTTATAATTAACAGGTAGCCCCAGTTTTTTGTAGGCTTCTTTCAGTTTCGAGAAAATATTTTTGTTTTGCGAAAGTTTTTCAAATATTAAAATTGTTATAAGCGTGCCGATAGAAACCAGAATTCCATGGGTCTGTATCTGATTTGAATAGATCTGCTGTCTTATTATTGTTTCGTAAAACTTATGTTCACATCCTGCACTTAATTCGTTGTTACCTCTCCTTATGACATCTAAAGACGAATTATGGAGATATGTGGCAAGTTTTTTCAATGTATCATAATTATTATAGCCATTAAAATCACTTAATACCCATTCCATGGCGGAAAATGCTTCTTCTGCATTTTTATATATATTTTCCAGGGAGAAAGAATTATTTTTATATTCAAAATCAATTGAAGCACTGATATTGGCAAATAAATCACCGAAGCCTGAAGATGACCATTTCTTTAAATCTTTTTCTTCTGCTCTGAACAACTCGGGAAATGATATTATTGTTCTGTCCGGAATAACTGTTTTAATTCTTTTTGTTTCATCTTTTGCCCTTAAAATACTTATATTTACACTGATACAGGATGTGGAAAGCACTGTAGGAATGGCTATGAATTTTATACCTTCCGCATAAATGCGGCCTATATCGAGAGCACTGCATCCTCCTATACCTATTACCCTGTTATATGCATTATTCTGCATGTCCTCATAGGAAAGGGCATAGAAATTGTTTTTTACCATGATTGTCTTTCCGTAGTTTTTTACAGAAGGATAATTACGGGGATCCGTTACAAGAAGAGTATTACTGTCAGCAAGAACAGTCAGAAGTTTTTCAAGAGGATCATCTGTAAATATTAATTCCGGATATTTCACGCATATTTCTCCTGTCTTTGGATTTATATGAGAAGCGTAACGGGTCACGCGTCACGAGAGTATATATGTATTATTTATGCTTAACTCAGTACCGCACCAGGTAAATTAGTAACCATTTTATCAGCTTCTGCCTGACAGGCTC
>CALARM010000898.1 GCA_937888925.1 uncultured Synergistia bacterium
GCAAAACTCTTTTTTGATATTATGGAATCATTTATGGCTATTGTATATGTTTCTTCAGGATTGATTTCTTTTCCCTCTATTGTAAGGGAAGTAACCCTGTCTCCGCTCGGCCTGGTGGGATCACATTTGCATTTCAATGCTCCTCCCGGTATGCCGACACCTTTTGCTCCGTCTTTAAATCCGTCTTCAAGATACTGTTTTATATATTTTCCTTTAATATCTACTGTAAGGGTATTTTCATCTGTGAAAGGAACGGCATTAAACAGATCCTCTTTATAGACAGCTCCTGCAGGGATATTCCCTCTCACTGCTCTGGCACTGCAGAGGCCTATTTTTGTTCCTCCCTGTTTTACTATGGCATCTGCAAGTATCTGAGGTATTTTACTGTCAGTGCTGTGAGAATAATGTATATCTTCTTTTGCTGTTCCCATTACCTCTGAACCGAATCTTTCAGCTTCCGAAATATATGGAGTTATAGCTATCTGAACATCCTTATCCGGTTTTACCTGAGAGGCAATAACAGGTATCAATTTCGCCTTATGGGATACAATCTTTTTGGTATTACTGTCTATCTGAAGATCAAGTTTACCGAGATATCCCCCTTTTGTCCCTGCCTGAACAATTACAGTATTTCCTACTTTTTTACCTTCTTCCAGTTTATTATGAGTGTGTCCTCCTACTATAACATCAATACCTTCCACTTCCGAGGCAAGTTTCTCATCTTCAGGCAATCCCAGGTGGGATGTAACAACAATAATATCTACTCCCTTTTCTTTAAGTTCTGCAATATACTTCTTTGCAGTTTCTGCAGGAGATTTAAATTCAATACCCTGAAATTTCGCAGGATCAAGACGTACGGCAGTTTCCGGTGTATCAATCCCAATGATACCGATTTTCACACCTTTTTTTTCCATTATGGTATAAGGACTTATTCCTTCCATTACCTTACCGTCTGCAGTGTTTACAATATTTCCTGCCAGCACAGGCGTATCCAGCCCCTGAACAATAGAATTAAAACCATCTTTACCCCAGGCAAAATCATGATTTCCAGGTGTTATTGCATCAAACTTGAAGAATTTAAAGGCATCTCCCACCACACGTCCTTTAGAAACATAGGAAGTCATAGTACCTTCTGCCAGGTCTCCCGCATTCAAAAGTAATGTACCCTGAAGATCTCTTTCTCTTTCCGTGTCTACAACCGATTTTAAATTTGCCACGCCTCCTACTTCACTGTCGGCAGAAATAGAGGGTTCCATATAGGGTTGAATGGCTCCATGAAAATCATTTATATGAAGTATATGAAGATCTATAAGAGAATTATTGGAACCGATGGATACTCCGTCTGTATTCTCTTCTTTTATGGAAGTTTTTTTTGAGGGAACCTGAGAAAAAGGAGTTACATTTATAAAACCTTTATAATTATTATTTACTAGCATAACATATCTCCTGAATTAATAATTTTGCCTTTTATTATTATACTCTGTAAAGAGGAAAAATAAAAGGAAAAAAATGTTAAAATTTTGTTAAATTTTAGCGATATTTTATAAGTGAGTAGTGAGTAGTAAATAGGTCTTCTCACTATTCACTAACAGGTATGACCGGAGCGGTCACAACCAAATATGAAAATGAATATACAGTGAAGCATAAAACTACATCATTTTCATATAAAATATCTTTAAAGGATTTTATCTTTTTTTTATAGAATAGAATTACATACAGAAAGTGAGGGAGGAAAAAGTATGAATATTGAAACCTTTATAGACAGAGTTACTTTATTTAAAAGTGCCGCTCTTGTCACTCGTAAAGGAAAAATTCCCCGGTTAAGTATTACGGAAGGTACAGTGAAACTTTACATAGAAAATCTTCCGATTATACTGGATGATACTTCTCTCAGGACTTCTATTCCGGGAAAATCAAGCTGGGCAGTGAGGAATGTTCTTATTGAGATAGACAGAAAGGAAAAAGAAGAAGTAAAGGAAGAGACGCTGCAAACCCTTGAAAAAGAACAGGAAAAGACAAAGGTAGAAATGGCGGCAACAGATAAGCAGATTAATATTGTAAATGAATGGCTGAACGCTTCGGACCCTTCGAAAAAACTTTCTATATTAAAAGAAATAAACAGAAAAAAAGATGAAAAAGAAAAACC
>CALARM010000899.1 GCA_937888925.1 uncultured Synergistia bacterium
ATCAGAAGCAAATATCTGTGCATCTACACTCAGGCCGTTGGCAACCAGCTTTATCTGGAATGTAACGTCATAAGTATTGGTAGTTTTATTAACAGTTACACTGCCTGTTCCCACATCCTGTATCAAATTGGTAGCCCCTACGCTTGCTCCCTGAAGTGAAGATTCGTTTACGGCAATATTTGTAAGAATTGTTCCTGCTGCATCTTTTGCTGCGACACTGTTTTTTATATCACCGTTTAAAAGGTGTCTCTCTTTATATCTTGTATCTCTTGCAATTCTATCCAGTTCTTTTCTATAGTCATCAACCTGTTTCTGATAATTCAAACGGTCTGCATCGGTTGTGGCATCATTTGATGCCTTGACTGCAAGCTGTCTCATACTCTGCAGTATATCCTGCATGTTTGAAAGGGCTTTGTCTGCTGTGGAAAGCAGTTTGTCTGCCGCTTTACTGTTTTCAATACCTACTCCCACACCGTTTTTCTGTGCAGTAAGCCTCTGGGAAGTAGCAAGGGCTGCAGGGTCATCCTGTGCTGACTGTACTCTTTTCCCTGTTGCTATCTGCGATTGAGTTTTACTCAGATTGGTCTGAGCAAGATTGAAATTTTGAAGTGCTATGATACCGGCCGGATTATAATTAATACTTGGCATATCAATTCCTCCTTGAATTATATTTTAACAAAAATTTATTTTCTTTACAAGTTTATAAAGATTTCTCTGGAAATCTTAAAATAATAGATCCAGAATTCTTGTGAGAATTCCTCTTCTGTCTTTTATATCTCCCAGTTCTCCTTCTATGTCTACTATAAGGTCAGCAATCTGTGATGAATATATGGTATTTTCTGCCGATACATCTCCCGGTCTTACTACACCTGTCACATTTAGTAACTGGTCTTTATCGCCTATGGATATCTGCTGATGACCTGTAACAAGAAAGTTCCCGTTAGGCAGTATTTGCTGTACTGTTACACTCATAGTGGATTTGAAAGAAAGCTGACGCTTTCCTGTTTCTGAACTGGAATTTCCATGGTTTCCGCTCAGGGAAAGAGGAGTGAATTCATCGGTTCCTTCCAGGTTAAGAGGCAGAAAACTGAGACCTACATTCATACTTCTTTTTATTTGGGATGTATTGGTAGAGTTTATCTGTGTATCAGGCTGTACTATTACTGTTATAATATCTCCTACCTGGCTTGCCCTGCAGGACAGGTCAGTAAGTAAAAATGTTTCTTTTCTTGCAGTTTCCGGTCTGAAGATAGAACCTGCATAGGATAAGGATGTATTGAATATTATAAATAAGATGATTAAATATTTCATTTTTATAATCTCCTTTTACCGGTCTATAAAAATTACTTTATATTTACTAACACAGTTCCCGGTTCTGTAACTGTCCCCTGGAGTATCTTGCCGGAATCGATATTGACTACAAAGATTGTATCGCCGAGTCGCCCGTTTTGCCTGGCTTTACCGAGAGCTCTTACTTCTATGGAACCGGTTTTTGCTATAATATAAACCTGTTCTCCCTGGCGGATAATAACAGGGCTGTCAATTAATTTTTCAGTTATAATAGTTCCTCGTTTTATGCCGGTCAGTGCTACCATGTCTTTTATCTGATCCATTGATGTAAGGGCATCTCTGTTTAACTGTGTGATCTCTCTGTTTTCTATGGCTATCAGATCTGGCGAAAATATTTCTCCCGATTTGATATCTTTTTTTGCTACTATTACATCAAGATAAACTTTCAGATTGAGTGTGACACATACTTTTTTTACAGTTGTTTTATTTACCAGTATATCTATAAAAACTGAAATATTTCCTATGGAGTTTGTATTCTGAGAACATGAGGGAAGGAAGGTTATTTCTCCCGGTGGTAATACTGAGTCAGGAATCTGCGATTGTACCGTAATCTTTACCTCTTCTTCTTTCCATGTTAACTGCTCTTTAAGAAATTCTACAGCTCTCTCTACCAGAATATTGCCGGAAATAATCTGGCTGCTTCTGGTTACTTTAATAGATTCAGGTGCTTTTAACTCTATAGAGTTCATATCAAAACCTTTATGCTGGAGAAGCATTTTTATCTGAGACCCTGTTATAGTTACATAATAACCGGGAAGAGGAGCTTTCTTTATATCCAGAGATTTGAGCTGATTTACAATTTCATCATTCCCTGTTATTTCGGCTATGTCACCGAGATAGATTGTGTCTCTGTTTATTTCTATGTCTTTCTTTATTATAACGGTAGTATTTTTTGCAAAAGCTATTTGAAGGGAAGATGCAAAAATAAATATAAGTGTCATTATTTTTGAGAAACTGCCCTTCATAATTATATACTCCTTAACCTACTATATTATTTGCAGTTTGAAGCATCTGATCGACCACTCTTATGGTCTTCGAGTTAACCTCGTAGGCTCTCTGGGCTGTTATCATATTTACCAGTTCCGATACAACCTGTACATTTGACATTTCCAGAAAACCCTGTGCAATGGTTCCAAACCCTTCAAGGCCCGGTGTGTTTGTAATGGCTTCTCCTGAGGCTGCAGTATTTCTGAAAAGGTTTTTCCCCATACTTTCAAGTCCCCCGGGATTTATAAACCTTGCCAGGGTAAGCTGGCCTATATTCTGCGGGTCAGTCGTTCCGGGAGATATGACGGAAACAGTTCCGTCGTTACTTATATTTATGGACAGGGCATTTGATGGTATGGTAATTTCAGGACTGAGAGAATAGCCGTCTGACGTAACTACTTTTCCCTGGCTATCCATCTTGAAAGAGCCGTCTCTTGTATAGGCAACTGTTCCATCCGGCATAGTTATCTGGAAAAATCCGTCTCCTTCTATTAACATGTCCAGGGGATTGTCTGTCTGCTGATATTCTCCTGCAGAAAATAATCTCTGAGTGGATGCGGCTTTTGTTCCGAGCCCTACCTGTATCGGAGTTGGTATCTGTGTACCTGCAGAAGTAGGAGCACCTGCATTTCTCATAGTCTGATATATGAGATCCTGAAAATTTACCCTTACCTTTTTAAAACCTGTAGTACCTACATTGGCAAGATTGTTTGAAATCGTATCTATCTGAAGTTCCTGGGCCATCATGCCTGTTGCTGATGAATAAAGTGCTCTCATCATAATAATCTACCTCCTTTTTATACTACCCCACTCTTCCTACATTTGATACTGCTTCCTTTAAAGCATCCATTTCTGCTCTTATGGCTTTTTCGTTTGCCTGATAAGCTTTCTGCGCTTCCAGGAGATTTATCATTTCTTTTACCGTATTTACATTGGACCCTTCAATATATCCCTGTTTTACTCTGCCGCTAAAGGATTGAACGGGAGTGCTTTCCGGAGGGAGGAAAAAGGTACTCCCTGTTTTTACAATACCTTTGAGAGAAGGAAAGGTTTTTATAAGAATTTTATCAATAATTTTTCCATCTGCTACTATACGGCCATCTTCGTCTATTGTAATTTTCTGTCCCGAAGGGATGACTATGGGGCCTTTTTCTCCGAGGACATTAAATCCTTCCTGAGTTATCAGTTCCCCTTTTGTATTGAGAGTGAAATTTCCATTTCTTGTATAAATAGTATCTTTTGCATCTTTTCCCTGAACTGCAAAATAACCTGATCCGTCTATAAGGAGGTCGAAAGGATTTCCTGTTTGTATTGATGAGCCACCACTTGCATCTGCTTCAACCATATATTTGAAATCGGGGACATTTAATGAACCAATAAACGGTCTGGAAGAATTCTTTCCATCATCAATACGTCTTAATTCAAGTGAAAAAGATGAATTTACTCCCATTTCATCCCTTTTAAATCCGCAGGTAGAAACATTGGAAAGATTATTGGAATATACTGAAGCACGGTTGCTCTGTGCTATCATACCTTCTGTGGCAACAAGAATTCCTCTGACCATATGAGTTCACTCCTTTATACTGCAGCAGCCAGCATGGTGCCCCTGATTCCCTTCTTTTCTTTCTTATAAATCATTTCCATATCTTTTTTACAGGTCAGGCATATACCATGAGACATACCTGCAATAATCTGTTTTGAGTTTTTTATTCTTATACCGTCAAGCATCAGACTCTTACACCAGGCGCATTGCTTAATCATTTTCTGTCCCCCCTTAAATTTTTTTTTATTTTTTTTGTTTTACCCCTAAAGTTTTTTTTTATTCTGCCGATTATTAAATTAAGGATGTTTGTATCAGTTTTTTCCACTGAATATATCATAGTAAAAATTTAATGGATTGTATATTCTCCTATAGTAGTACTTTTTTTCTGATGAGAGGAGTACTACTTTTATATTTTATCCG
>CALARM010000900.1 GCA_937888925.1 uncultured Synergistia bacterium
TGATGAGTTCAAATCTGAGTTTTGATATTTCTTTAATAATATCTTCTGTGGAAAAACACCTATAACCGCCTGTACAGAGTATCTGCACATCCATGGTTTTTCCTTTTTCAAAGAATTTTACTTTTTCTTCTTTTATCTGTGTATCCAGAGGAGGCAGATCTTCTATCTGCACCGTTGCCGGTGTTGTCTTTTCCGGCGAATATATCTTTTCCAGTTCATAAAGCCTGTCATCGGGAACCTGTACAATACCTATCCCTTTGCTCTTTCTGGATGTGCCCATAAAAGCGCCTGTAAGTGTAGTTTTCCCCGATGAGGCAAGACCGATAATTCCAGCTTTCATTTATTGTCCCTTCTTTACTTTTTATATAAAAATAAATTTAAAAAAGATATTATACTGTAAAAAAGAAAATCATACAAGTTCCGGTCTGATAATTTTTTTGTTATTTTCTTGTAGAATGTTATTAGTTATGATATAATATTGTTTAGTGGAAATGTAATTACTATTTTTGTAATTTATTTAAATATTAAAATTTTCCTTTCTTTTGCTGTTATTCTTTAAATAAAATCTTGTTTATTAATAAATTTTTTATATATCCATTACAGAGAGGACAGATTGTGTTTTATAAAATTAGAGGTTTTACCCTGATAGAAACTGTTATATCCATAGGTATTATGGGATTGATAATAGTTTCGGTTTTAAGTGTTTTTGTAGCAGGTCTTAATGCTATAAAAGAGAAAAATAACGAATCTGAAATCTCAAGTTTTGCAGTAAGTAAGATTGATGAGATGAAGGTAATTTTTATAAAATATCCTGATTATAACTATGATATAGCTACTAAAATTACATCTGTCGTATCTGGAAATATTACGTATATAAGTCCTTCACCGGTTATTCTATGGAAGGATCCTCCTGATGCATGTTCCGATTTAAAAATAGAAGGTAATGAAGGTTTATATAAATTTGAAATTTTAGTTCACGATTATTATGACGGTACAGCCTATAATTATGAAATGAAACAGATAACTGTCCGGGTCAATAAGGATATTTCTCCTCCGCAGAAATTGACGGTAACTACCCTTATAGCTATTGGATTACAATAAAAGAGGTTTTTATATAATGAGATATAAGAAGATTTCAGGATTGACACTTATGGAACTATGTGTGGTTATGTTTATATTTTCATTCTTTCTTATAGCTTTTTACGGAGCTATGAATTTTGGTTTGAAAGCCTGGAAAATAGCTGAAGTGCGTTCGGACCTTAAAGTCACTGCAGCATGGGTTTTGAGAAGAATGATAGCTGAACTGGAAAATTCCAATTCAATTGCCATTCAAACATTTACAACAGCAGATCCCAATTTGTCTTCATTTATTTGTTTCGAAACACCTGCATACAACGGTGAGATACAGCATGATACAGGGAACGGTAAGCTTTTATGGCAGGGACATATTATATATTATGACATTAAAGATAATGACGATAATATTTTTAATCGTAAAATACTTTACAGGAGATATATTCCTCACAATAAAACATCTCCTTATAAATCAGATAACAGGTTTCTTGCTACCTTTCTTCCTGATATAGCGGACTATACTGATGACAGAACCCTTTTAACTTCTGAAGAACAGGAAGGGCAGATTCTGAAGAAGTTATGCAGTAAACTTAAATCAATTACATTGCATGAAGCATACGGTATGGTTGATATAGAATTAAGTTTTCGGGAGAATTTCCGAAAAAGTAAAGATGCCAGAGTTTCCTTTTCTTCTGCTGGTAATGATCAATCAGGGACAGAGGTTTATTCTATTAAAGGCAGTATTAGACCAAGAAATTAATGGAGGTGGAAAATGTATAATATAAAAATATTTAACGGAGGGATGATGCTTGTTTCTGTTATAATGTTAATGGTGTTGCTTGTAATGCTTACTACATCTATGATATTCATAGCCACAAGAACCCTGAATATTATGGGAAAAAGTGATAGTAAATCCCTGGCACTTCAAAGTGCTGAGGCAGGACTTGAATATGCCAGATTACAATTAAGTTCTGATGTGGACTGGGGTAAAGTTATGACATCCGATATTGACGTTCCCCTGAACAGTAATCAGGAGAGTGTAATAATTTTTAATCCTTCCGAACATCATACTATAAATAATCTTGACGGAAACAGTTATTCCGTAACGGCACCTCCCTATACTGCCGAGGTAATATGTAAAGGTATTTATAAAGAAAACGGAAAGATTAAGCAAAAGGTTTATCTTCGTGGAATTTTTTCGAGAGATGATGAATATCCGTGCCCTGTTTATTCAGGTGGATATATAGCCATACAGGGTGGTTCTCCTGTACCTTCTCTGAAATTTACAGGTAATGAAAGTAATCCTTCACCTGTACGT
>CALARM010000901.1 GCA_937888925.1 uncultured Synergistia bacterium
TATTTCATTTTTTCTATATCATGAAACATGTCTACAATCTCAACTTCATCATCTGTATCAATAAGATTCAGAATTTTAGCAAACATCTGTTCTGCTAAAGTTCCATCGGAAGAAACAAAGGCAATACCAAGTTCGGATTTTTGCCACAGATCATATTCTCCTACCTCTGCAATAGAAACACGAAATTTGTTCCAGATTCTATCTTTTAAACTCTTAAGTATTTGCCTCTTTCTTTTTAAGGAATTAGGCTCATCAAGAAGATGTATGTCAAACCAGCATTTGCAAATATACATATTTCAGTGATCAGTGACCAGTGACCAGTTACCAGTTACCACTGATTATTGATTACTGCTCACTATCTCCTTCTTGCAAATTATAACCAAATAAATCTAACTTTTCAATAAAAGATTGAAAAATTTTTCTATTGGCTTTATAATAAAGGAATCAAAATTTAGAAAGGCGTGTAATTATGAAAAAAGTAGTACTTGCATACAGCGGTGGACTCGATACATCATGTATACTTAAATGGCTTATAGATGAAGGATTTGAAGTAATAGCCTATCTTGCAGATGTAGGCCAGAATGAAGATTTTAACGAAGCAAAAGAGAAAGCTCTTAAAATAGGAGCAACCAGAGTCTATATTGAGGATTTAAAAGAAGAACTGGTTACGGATTATATATTTCCTGCATTCAGCGCAAATGCTCTCTATGAAGGAAGATACCTTCTCGGCACATCTCTTGCAAGACCTTTGATTGCAAAAAGACATATAGAGATTGCAGAGAAAGAACAGGCTGAATATGTGTCTCATGGATCAACAGGTAAAGGAAATGATCAGGTCAGATTTGAATTGAGTTATTATGCCTTAAATCCAAAGATAAAAATTATTTCCCCGTGGAAAAACAAAGATTTTCTTGCAAAATTCAAAGGAAGAACTGATCTGATAAATTATGCGAAAGAAAAAAATATACCTCTCAGCGTAACACTGGAAAAGCCTTACAGTATGGATGAAAATCTCCTTCATATAAGCTTTGAATCAGGCATTCTCGAAGATCCTGCCATGCAACCCCATAAGGATATGTTCAAATTAACTGTTGATCCCACAGATGCACCTGATAAAGAAACAGGGATAGAAATACACTTTAAAGACGGTATACCTGTAAAGGTCGTAAACCTTGAAGACGGCACAATAAAGACAAAACCTCTGGAACTATTTACCTATTTAAATCAACTGGGCAGAGAAAACGGAATTGGCAGAATCGATATAGTAGAAAACAGGTTTGTAGGCATAAAATCAAGAGGTGTATATGAAACTCCGGGAGGAACCATTCTGAGGGCAGCCCATATGGATATTGAAGGAATAGCCATGGACAGAGAAGTCATGAGACTCCGTGATATGCTCACACCTAAATTCTCAGAACTTGTTTACAACGGTTTCTGGTTCAGCCCTGAAATGGACTTCCTTATGGCAGCAATAAAGAAAAGTCAGGAAATAATAGACGGAGTAGTTTATTTAAAACTCTATAAAGGCAATGTTATGATTACGGGACGAACCTCTCCGAGTTCACTGTATGATCAGAATCTTTCCAGCATGGATATTGAAGGAGGATTCGATCAGACAGATTCAGAAGGATTTATAAAAATAAATGCCATAAGACTTATGGCCCATCATGCAATTACGAAAAGAATGGGGAAAAAGTGAAAAGCGAAAAGTGAGTAGTGAGCAGTGAGCAGAACTTTTACCGGTCACTGCTCACTGGTCACCGGTCACTGGTCACTGATAACTGGTCACTGAAAATGAAACTATGGAATAAAGGAAAAGAACTGAATGACCTTATAGAAGATTTCACCGTAGGAGAAGATTATATTCTTGATAAAGAGCTTCTCTGTTATGACTGCCATGGCTCTATTGCCCATGCCATGACCCTGGAAAAATCCGGTATATTAACAGGGAAAGAAAGGGAAAAACTTGTAGAAGCACTTAAAGAGATAGAGAGCATTGGACTTGAGATAAAAAAAGAGGATGAAGATGTACATACAGCCATAGAAAACTATCTTATAGAAAAACTGGGAGATCTCGGTAGAAAAATTCATACAGGAAGATCCAGAAATGACCAGGTCATGGTAGATGTACAGTTATGGTCACGAGATAATATTTTAAAGGTATATACCCTTGGTGTGAACCTGGCAGAAAGAATAAATGATTTTTCAAAGGCCAATCCCGCTCTTATGCCCGGCTATACCCATATGCAGAGGGCAATGATCTCTTCTTTACAGCTTCTGACCGGTTCTTATATAGAATCTATCCTTGATGATCTCCTCTTGCTGGAAACAGCTTTTCAGATAAATAATCGTAATCCCCTGGGAAGTGCTGCCGGATACGGCTCGTCTCTGGGTCTGGACAGAGACTACACGGCAGAACTTATGAAATTTAACGGAAACAGAAATCCTATTTATGTCCAATCAAGACCGAAATTAATTTCCACAATTATTTTTCCTCTCTGTAACTTTATGAAAACACTGGATAAAATTTCATGCGATCTTCTCCTGTTTACCATGGGAGAATTTAATTTCTTTTACCTCCCTGAAGAATTCTGCACAGGATCAAGTATAATGCCTCAAAAGAAAAATTATGATCTCCTGGAATTAATCAGAAGCAGTTCGTCACAGATTCACAGTTTACTTTACCGTGTTGATATGACAGGCAGTAAATTGATAAGCGGATATAACAGGGATTATCAACTTACAAAAGGTCCTCTTATGGAAGCCTTCTCTGTAACATCAAAATGCCTGGAAGTAATGGAACTCATATTCAGCCATTTAAAGGTCAATAAAGAAGCTATGAACAGAGCTATAACACATGAAATTTTCGCTACCGATAAGGCATATGAACTGGTAAAAAATGGAACTCCCTTCAGGGAAGCTTACACTATAGTAGCAAGAAATCTTGATAAAATCGAAATACCTGAACATATATACGATGGAAGAGATTTCCTGAAATTTAAAGACTATAAAAAGGAGATAGAAGAAAGAAAGGTCTTTCTTACGGGTCACGCTTCACGCGTCACTGGTCACGAATCATGAAAATAATTACTCTCTTTATATTATTTATTATTACCACAGGAATCATACTGGCAGAAGAACTTCCGGCAACACTGGTTTACAGAGATACAGAAATGGTACTTATTCCGAAGGGAGATTTCTGGATGGGAAGCGCTGCAAAACAGGGCCAGTTAGATGAATATCCCCAGCATAAAGTCTATATATCTGATTATTATATGGATAAATATGAAGTAAAAAACAGTGATTTCTGTATTTTTTTAAATGAAAAAAATACTCACAGAGGCAGTAACGGTGAGTGGTGGATTGTAATAGACGATCAAAATTGTCTTATAGAATTTAAAGAAGGCCTTTACAAACCGAAGTCAGGAAGTGATAATTACCCTGTAACCAGTGTTACATGGGAAGGAGCTTCTGCCTGTGCAACGTGGATGGGAAAAAGACTGCCTACAGAAGCAGAATGGGAAAAAGGAGCAAAAGGAACAAGAGGCAATCTATATCCCTGGGGTATGGAATGGTCTCCTGACATGTGTAACAATCAAAATATGAATATACCGGTTCTGTTAAGCAATATGATTAATTTTTATCAGGGACGGGGTATTCTTCCGGGAGGTTCCTTTCCGGGCGGAGCAAGTGATTACGGAATTATGGACATGGCAGGTAATGTAAGGGAGTGGTGTTCAGACTGGTATGATGAAAATTATTACAAATCAAGCCCTTATAAAAATCCTGAAGGGCCAAAAACAGGTAAATACAGAACTTTAAGAGGAGGTTCCTGGGAAAACTCAGATCCTCAGGATTTTAGATGTGCCGATCGTTTTATATGCGATAAAGACCGTGCATATTCCATAGGATTTAGATGTGTAATGGATGTGAATAAAAGGTGAAGGGTGAGTAGGGGCGTTTTATTAAACGCCCTGAGATGAAAATAGAAGGTGAAACAGGGTTGAATCTGATAAATTTAAAATGTGAAACATGTGGTGCCCAGCTTAAAAGAACGGCAAGTATGAGAACCCTTCAATGTGAGTACTGCGGTTCCAAATATCTTGCAGAAATTGACGGACAATCTCAGGGACTTGAAGACAGAACGTTTATACTTCCTGTTAATATTGAAGAAGATAAAGCAAAAAATTATATTCTGAGAGAAACTCAATTGAGGCAGTTTGTTCATGGCCACACAGAAAAAGAGATTTCCATGATAAATCCCAATGGAGTTATGATCCCCTGTTATACTTTTGAATGTGACGTAACATCTAACTGGTACGGAGAGAATGCCGTACAAAGAACGAGACAGGTATATAATCAGATGACAGGAATGCTGGAAAATCAGGTTTATGAAGAATGGTATCCACAGAACGGTCAACATTACGGAAAACATAATGCCTTTGTATCCGGTTCGGGAGCTCTTAAAGAAAGTGAAGGAAAATGGGGAGAACTCTTCCCTCTTCCCCTTGAAAAAAAATCTCTTTTCCTGGAAGATAATGAGAACCACCGTTTTTCTCTGGAAATACCAAATATGTCGCCGGAAGAAGCATGGATTAAAGGTGAAACAGAAGCAAAAAGACTTGAAGAGGAATCCTGTAAAACCCTTGTAGGAAGACTCAAAAGTGTAAATTCAAGAATAGATAAAAAAGAAGTCTCTCTTATTTATGCTCCTGTCTGGATCTTTAATTATAAAGTAGATAATATACCTTACAGAAATCTGGTCTGCGCAACAAGCGGTAAAGTAATAGGCGAAATGCCTACCAATTTCGAAGAGCTTTTTGATAAACTCAGAAGTATACAGCAGGAAATGTCAAAGATGTCTAATTATTTCATCATTGCAATTGTAGGTACAGTTCTGTCGCTTTTACTTCTCTTCGGTACTTTTTTGCTTCCTCTTACAGCATGCGTTATTTACTATTTATATAAGAAAAGAGATGATATGCAAAAGAAATTTGATGAAGAATTTGAAAAGAATATTTTAACGAATAAATATAATTTATGTTATTATATATTGAGAAAACGTACAGATCTTAAATCTTCTCTTAATCTTTCAACACTGCCCGGCATATCTGCAGTAGAAAGGTGTCTTGATGAAGAAGAGGGAGGAAAAATTGATAATATAATAGTAAAAGAACTGGTGGCAAGATATCTCCTGGCAACAAATCCTGCCGCAGGGGAAACACCGGCAGAAAAAATAGAAAAAATGCTTGGTATGAAAAAGGTTAATATTACAGGTAAAACAGTTTCAAATAATGCAGTAATACCTTCTTCCGCAACAGCAGAAAAAACATTACCCGGGAAATGTAAATGCGGCCAGATAATTAAAGAGGGCTGGAAAGTGTGTCCGATGTGTGGGAATAAATTTTAAAGGAAAATTACAGGAAAAATATTGATTTTATAAAATCTCTAACATATAATTATATATCAATGACCTGGCCCGTGACAGAACTCGCAATATAATCGGTGGGCGGTAAAACGTGAAAAGTGTCATTCTTACTTGCAGATGGTTACAGTTCTATAATATAAAAATCAAGGGAGAGTTTATAAATTGAACGAACAGAAAGGGCAAGATAAACAACTCTTAAAAGTTTCATCACTGGAAGAGATCAGAAAAAGTTTTAAACTCAGAAT
>CALARM010000902.1 GCA_937888925.1 uncultured Synergistia bacterium
GGATCTGTTCCGGAATCGGGGCTCGTATTGAGTAATACTATCAAATCTCCTTCTCTGTATTCTATGCCCCAGTACATAAGAATCCCCTGAAGACATGAAGCACCGCAGGAATAGGTAGTGCTCTGTCTCACATCAGGTACTTTGAGTAATATGGTCTCTGATTTCTCCTCACATGGTACAGGCTTTGCCTCTTCTCCATAAGCCCATGTTAAGAGAGCAAAATTCGTAAAAACAGATAAAATACTGATGAATAATATTTTCTTTATCATTTTCTTTAACCGTTGATTATCTATATCAACGATTTTCCTCCTTTCTATTGTTACTTGAGTCATGTCTGTCTTTCAGATGTTTTATAATATTTTCTATTTCCTTTATAACAGGTCTGCTTTTTTCCCTGAGGATTTTCTTCAGATTATCTTCGAATTGTTTTATTTTATCCATTTCCATATGAGGAATAATATTACCAGGAATAACAGAATGAGAAGGGGGATTATTTTTTTTTTTGCTGCTTTTAACCTTCCCTGTGATTTCCCAGTCTTCACCTTCCACAAGATTTGACAGGCCCCGCCATACATTTGCTTCTCTAAAGGTCTCCGGGTTTTTCTTATCAGTAACAACCACACATGGGAATACATTCCACTTTTCTATCAGCCTGGAAACTTCATCTACAGTAAGATCCCTTATAAGTTCTTCTGTATGGCAGGGAGTATTTTTTGCAATCATTCTCTTTAAAAGTAAAGTTTTTCTCTCTTCCTCTGAAGAAATTTTTAAATTATGATCAACCTTCAACAGTCCTGTTAAGACATCTTTATCAAAATGAAATCCGAACTTAAAATAATTTAAAATCATTCTGATTTTATAATCTCTGTCTTCATTAAAAGGAACTTTAGAGAGTGAATCAACAAGGTATTCGTCGCTTAATTTATCAACCTGAACTTCGAGAAGTATATGTTTCACTTCATTAAATTCTGTTTCTGACAGGTCGCCTGCCTTTAATTCGTCTATATTTTCTTCATTTATATTAAATTTTTCAGAGAAATCGATAGATTTATCAATAGTATCAAGAGTTTTTCCTCCGCCGTTTTTCAAATCGAGTAAAATCTTTGCAGCAAGATAACGAAAGGATTTTTCATCTTTAAGACTTCCCACCCACAGAACAGAATTCCTTACAGTACGGCCGCAGTAATCTTTTCTTTCTTTTGCTCTGAGGCCTGTAACTGCAAGAACTAAATCTTCGTCATATCTGTTTAATAAAACAGAACAGGATTCACTCTGAATCAATCCATTTATTGCTGAAATATGAGGAGGATATTTTCGGAAAAAATTTCCTCTCTTACAGACCGTCAGCCAGCAATAATCATGTTCCGGCTCTCTTCCGGCACTCTGCACATAAACAGTTACGTCCATAATAAAACCTTTCATAATGGCGTGACGCGTAAAGCGTAAAACGTGACGCGTGACCGGTAACTATAATTTATCATAACCCTGTAATATTTCAAAACCGTTTCCTTTTTTACATCTGTCTGTAAATCTTGTAATGGCATCTCTCAGGTATTTATCAATGCCGAGCCAGGAGCGGAGGAAACTGAATATACCCCATCCCGTTTCCTGTTGTTTTAAATGTAATTTCAACAAAAACCTTAATAAATAACGAAGGGGCTGCTCACTGTCTTTCGGGTCATACCGGGCTTCATTATGTTCTTTTGTAAAGTAAAAATGAGTTTTCTCATTTTCAGATGTTATATGGGAAAAAACCACATTGCCTGTAGTCTGTACCGGCGTTATAACGGTAACTATATAGTTTCTCAGGTTATCACTCTTAAAAAGGTCAAACAATCTCTTATATTCTGTCTTTATTTTCTTTACCAGTTCTTCAGACTGATTGTTTTTTATGTATTTTTCACACTTTATGGGAGCAAACACAATAAGCCTGGGTTCTTTAAGACCTTCCTGATAAACTCTTTTGAAAAACTCCGTAACCTCTGCAGGTCTGTTAATACTTTCATTGTATTTTCCATGTCTTTCCATAAGAGAAGGCGTATCTATTGCTACAAGCAGGGCATGTGATTTTTCCAGAATATCTTTAAGTGAACTTTTTTCTTCTACTGTAGCACTGCTGGATATATATTTACCGGGGAAATCTATAAATTTAAGTTTCAGAGTAGGCTTTTCACCCAGTTTTCCCAGTTCAAAAACAAAGGTTCTCTTTTCTTCCGTTCCCTGAATACCGAATTTCTGGTCCCCTGCTTCAAAAAATGTATCTTCTCTGTCAAAAAGGCTTTTCAATTCTCCAAGACGATCCTGAAGGATGGAGGCGCTCTCCATATCAGGTGTAATCTGAAGATTTGCACCGCTTGTATCACTTTCAAATCTCTCGTACATAGTTGTGAGAAGACTTGTTTTCCCAACACCCCTGGGGCCGAACATACTTACTGTAACTTCATGCATGTAACCTGTTTCTCCTTTTCTATCTTAACGCGTGGGTTCGTGATGCGTGATACGTGATGCGTGATGCGTATTTAATCCCACAGGGCGTTTAATAAAACGCCCCTACTTTCTCTTCACTACTCACTACTCACTACTCACGCTATCCTAAAATCTTCAATCCCATTAAATTTCTCCACATCTTCTATTGCTTCATCCCATGATTTCCTGAGCCTTGTTTTTTCTCCCAGTCTGGTAAATTCCGATGACCATATATCTGCTCTGAAATCATAGTAAAATTCTTCCCATTCCGATTTTACTCCTTCTGCTCTTATTACTCTGTCAATAAATTCTTCTACCATACAGAAGGCTGACTGGTTGGGTTCACAGAGGAATTTTTCCGTTTCAGACTCTATTTCATATAAAACCCTTCCGTAAAGCCTTTCCAGATTAACCCTTACGTCCTTTGCAGAAGGATGACGTGATAATTTCTGATCCGTTTCATCAGGGACGAAACAATCCAGAAGTTTTCTTATACGATGATGTATAAGACCTCTGTAAGAAAGATTGAAAGCAGTAATAATATCAAAACCGAGTCTTAATTTAGAAAGTCTTTCAGGTATTATATTAAAGAGTTCCTCTAAAAACCCTGGGCCATCTGATTTTATAAACTCTCCGACCTTACCTTTTTCGCTGAGAATTTTTGCCACAGAAGCTCTCTTTTTATCGAGTGTTTCTTTAAGCCCTTCATCCAGTAAAAGAAACTGTCCCGTAATACTGGTACGCATTTCATGAAGATATTTATTATAGACAATATCATAGGAACCTTCCGTATGACGCCTTACTTCAATCTGATTTATGTCAGGTATGCCGCTTTCATTATTACATGTATCCAGAACATTTGCCAGCCGCGATTTAAAAGGACTTTCTTTAGAATCTCTCTCTGGCCTCAGTTCCCGGAGAAGATGTTCAAGGCCGTTTGTAAGCTCTGTCCATATACCGTCAAAAAGCCTCCTGAATAATATAAATTCTTCTGAAGTGGATGTTTTTACTTCTCCCAGGGCTTTACGGCATTTATAAAGTTCTGAACAGACAAGCCTGTGAAGCTGATTTAAACTGTCCTGGCATGATGCAGAATATCGTTTGTCAAGAGAAGTAATATTATCTGCCATATAATTCAGGATTCTATCCAGGATTTCACTCTGTACGGAATCCATGTCAGAACAGTCAACAGTAAGGCATTGAACTACTTTTATATGATGTTTGTCTATAGTCCCTGCAAGATCGATGCAATTATTGGAATTATCACCGTTTTCAGAGTTTTTGCCTGTCCTGTTCAGGATCATAAAAGACCAGAGATCGACAGGGAGATTTATAAGAGATGACCGCGCAGTATCATATAATTTCACATCCACATCTGCCCAGAAATCGCCGCTCGATTTCGGCATACGAACAAAAAGCACCGTATCTATATTTTCTCCCAGGGTTTTTATAAGACGCTCTTCATCACCGAGGCCCGTATCTCCCAGTCCGGGCATATCTATAAGGGCAATTTTTCCTGCGCCGGGAGAAGGATATTTACATACAATCTTTACTTCTCTTACTGCAAGATAATTGTAATAAATTCTCTCCCCTCCCTGTGTATCCTGTGCCACATATTCTCTTATCTGTCCCTTTGATATCCTGAGAGGAGCTTTTCCGAGAAGTCCTGCATATTTTGGGAAATTGACATGATAATTCCTGAGATGTTCATACTTGGCCCGCGGATCTGCATAGGCAGGAGATTTTTCAGACAGCGGAGGCAAATCATTTTCTGCAAAATCGTGAAGAGAAAAAGGTCTCATGCCGAGACGAAGTTCCTCGTAATAGGGTGCAATAACCTCGTCCAGAAATGACTGTTCCGTATAAAAAAACACTTCGCCATATGTTTCTATATCGGGATTATGATAGATGGAACTTCTCACACCTGTACAGTGGAGTCTGTTTCCGTCCGGAATTTCGGCGGATGTAAGGCCCGTAAGGCTCTGAAGAAGGCGGCTTTTCCCTGTACGGGCTCTTCCTACAACGCCTATATTAAGGGTATCTCTGGAAAAACGGGATTTGATTTTATTAAGGTTATTTATCTCTGATATGATACTGTTCTGAATGTTCTGAACATTGATCTCTTTCATCCGTCCTTTAATATCATCTTCTGCATTTTCCGATATTTTATTTTTCATAATATCCAGTTTCGTCAGATTAAAGGACAGACTGTTCAGATTTTTTATTACTTTTTCGATTTTCCCTGCTACAGGTCTCCTCTGTTCCAGAATATTATCTATCTTTTCCACTCTGTTTTTCTCTTCTATGTTCATCTTTAGATCCTTTCTCTGCTTTATTACAGGTGACTCGTATCTGTTCAATATAGATCGGAAGAGCACACGTCTGAACTCCAGTCACGAGTGGATATCTC
>CALARM010000903.1 GCA_937888925.1 uncultured Synergistia bacterium
GGATTCTTTCACCATATAATAATTACCTTTGTATGTCTGGGTTTTTGTTTCATTTAAATTTACCTGTTCTGTCGCTTCAAATACTGCTCTCACTTCTGCTTTATTTTCATCTTTATTTATGAGAGTAATTTCATCTACTTTAATTGATATATTGTCCCGCCAGAGGTTATAAAAATTTTCAAAAGGTGTTTCCTGTCTTCTTTTTGCACTTCTGAGCATATAAGCTTTATAAAATTCATGCTGATTTAAATAATTAAAGTTTGCTTCAATTGTTTCTTCCGGACTTTTTGTTCCGGTTTTACTGTCATACTGTAATCCGATTATTACATAAAGTTCTTCTATAGCTGTCCTTATTGAATCTTCATAACCGGCTTTTTTCAGCGGATCATCACCTGAGGGAGGAGTCTTTAATTTCTTCTCCAGTGCTGATATATATATCTTTTTATAAATATCTTTATACTGGCTGCTTACTTCGACAAACTCGAAGTTCTGCCATTTGTATATATGGGGGAATAAGTAATACTGGCCATCTATCTGAATATTCATTGACTGTTTTGCTATAATATCTATACTTCCGTCATTATTTATATCTTCAAATGAAAGAGGACAGTCACTTATTTTATTGCTATTTCTGTAAGAAGGTTTTTTGTCTTTTGTAAATAGGAAAATCGTAAAACCGAATTTTGTACTTTTGGGTTCTGTCCAATCTGAGTATATTTCAGGATGTTTATCACCGTTTAAATCTATAGTTCCGAGTTTATTCAGATAATATCCCGATGTATCAACAGACGAAATTAATTTAGGTTTTCCTGCGGAAATTTCGTAAATATTTACTCCTGCCTGTGAACTGTCTCTATCTTCTCCTGCTACTACTATATCTTTGGAACCGTCGTCATTGATGTCAGATTTTATTATCTGGCACTGGGCAGAATATAATTTTATACCATCACCTGTAATTTTATTTCTGCATTCTTTATCACTTATTATAAGTTTTAATTGTTCCTGAGTGGTATCATATTCAACATCATATAATATACTCATAAAGGTCTGGATAAGTTTATCTTTTGCTTCACTATCTCCGGGGTTCATTTCCAGGACTTTCTGAAATTTTTCCGTACCGGGCTGGTAACTTCTCTGGGATAACAGATAATCTCCCCATTGAAGATAAATACCTGTTAGAGATGCTTTTGCTTCGTCAGAACGGATCATTCCTGACATTTTCTGGAATGTTTTCAGAGCTTCATTATATTTATTTTCATCTTTGAATTGCTCCAGGAGTTTTTTATAAGTTTCCAGGAGTTTTACCTTTATTTCGGGATATTTCGGATTTATTTTAAGTACTTCTTCAAAATCTGCCGACGCTTCTAAATACCTGTTTTCTTCCAGCTTTTTTATCCCGGAGTTATATAATTTTTTATCCTTTCCAAAACCCAGTATAGAAGTTGCAAGAGTGGAGATTAAAATAAGACCGAGGATGACTGCCGGAACAGTAATAGCAATAAGACCAATTCTGCCCCATCGGATACGTTTAAACATGTTTTTAGCCATTATTTTTGTTTTTGTATCCATTGAATTGGTTTTATATGTTGTCTCTTTATCAGGAGAAGAAAGTTCCTTTTCAGGATTTTCATTTTTTACGGATTTTGTATCAGGTTTTACAGTATATGCTTCTGTGCTCAAACATCCTTCATTATTACACTGACCGTTTACATGCCAGCACCCTGTATGGTAAACAGCTTTACATGAGCAGCATACTTTCATATCTCCTCTTAGTATCGGATATTTGCAAAAAGTACATATTTTCATAAGGATCTGATTTACGGTAAATCATTGGTAAGCATTCAGCTAATCCGATATGTCAGATTATTTTTACAAAAGCTGAGTGCTGACAATTATTTAGCCAAGTTCATAAATTTTTTTGTTCAAAAAGATTTCTATTATTTCCGGATCAAACTGTGTTCCACAGCAACTTTTCAACTGGGATATAGCGTAATCTACTCCCATACTTTTACGATATACTCTATCACTGGTCATTGCATCATAACTATCACATACTGCTATTATTCTGGCATATAAAGGTATTTCTTTACCTTTAAGTCCTCCCGGATAGCCTGTTCCATCGAATTTTTCCTGATGGTGAAGTACTGCTTCTTTTACGCTTTCAGGTAAACTTATTGTTTTTATTATGTCATAACCGATACCTGGATGCATTTTCATTTCTTTAAATTCTTCTTCTGTCAATCGTCCGGGTTTCTCAAGTACTTCTTCTCCTATGCCTATTTTACCTACATCATGCAGGATGCCTGCCATTTCTATTTCTTTTCTTTCTCTTGCCGATAATTCCATAGCTTCAGCTGTTTTGACAGCAAGTATGGTTACTCTGTCGGAATGTCCTTTTGTATAAGGATTTTTTGCTTCTATTGTATTGGCAAGAGCCCTTATTACATCAAGATAATTTTTTTCCAGATTTTCATATAATCTTGCATTCTCTATTGCAATAGCCGCCTGATTGGTAAGAACTTCCAGCAGATCTCTGTGCTGTTCGTCAAAAATACCTGATTTTATTCTATTGTCAACATAGATAACACCTATTATTTTTTCTTTAATTTTCAGTGGAAAACAGAGAATATAGCGAATGGAATGAAGAGCAATACTGGCACGTTTACTGAGTTTCGGGTCAAGTTGAGTGTTCGGGCAGAATATAGGTGGTCCGCCTTTGGAAACAGATTCTATACTGCTGAGACTTGCCGAGAAATCTTCACTGTCTATAGTCTGTTTATCCACATTCCTTGCAACTTTGAGTACAAGTTTCTGTGTTTTCTCATCTGTTAGCATTATAAATCCTCTTTCTGCAGACAGAATCTCGATTACTTTATCCATAACCCTTCTAAGAACGTCATCTATATTTAAAGTAGAATTAATTATCTGTCCTGCTTCTAAAAGGATTTTAAATTT
>CALARM010000904.1 GCA_937888925.1 uncultured Synergistia bacterium
CAAGCATCTGCACTGCATCATATGCCCAGTGTCCCTGGGGAACATCGGAAAAAGGGTCTGCCAGAACAGGCAATACAGATAATAATGATAAAAATAATACCGCACTGATTAAAGAAAAAAACTTTTGCACTTTTCTACCTCCTTTATAGTTATTTTACCGAAGTGAACATAATCAATACATATAAACTCTCGTTACACGTACGCATAACTGAAGGAATGATTTTATTACATGCTTATGCTCAGGTCAATAATAAGTGAAATAAGAAATAATTATTAATAAAGGGAACAATCTATAATATATACGAGGAGTGTGTCTTTTTCCCTGCCATATTGAAATACTTTATAAAAAATTCATATTTACCGAGGAGAGCATGAATAATACATATATGCTCTCGTGACGGGTAACATTGAAGAATTATGGTTACGTTAGTGAAATGTTTATTTTTTTTCCATAAATTTTTTCAAATCTTTTCTCTTCCAGTAATACTGTTCAATTGCCGGTGGTGGATCTTTCCAGCAGCCTCCATTTTTGCCGCCTGAAGGTTTTATATCATGAATAGTGCATTTTCTTGTTTTTTCATCTAAAAATATACACGTACTGTCCATATCAAAAAAACATTTCACAGGGATTACTTTTCCTGCATATTGTCTCTGTTGATGTCTTACAGGTGTAACTACATAATATTTGTTATTTACAATATAAACTGTAAGATATTTTCTGAAAAACTCATAGGGATCAATCTTTAAATGTTCTGCAATTATAAATATATCTTTTTCAACCAGTTTACATGGACTGCCCCAGCAGCAAAAAGTGCAGTTAGTGCAGTAATTCACTCCCAGATCATAGGCAGAAGGCGGTAATTTAGAACGTAATTCCTGTAATCTCTCATCATAATGATTTATTATATCTGTCATAGAAACCTCCGTATAGTCGTGACGCGTGACGCGTGATTACCTGTGATGTATTTGTTTAATCATTATTATTATGCAATATTTATCCGGTAAAGTCAATTTTTATGATCTCAGTTCTATATTTCGTGTCGCAGGAAGTAAATGTCAATTTCATAACTATCCATACATAATAACCTCGTAATGCGTAAAGCGTAATGCGTGATGCGCAGGGATTAAACCCGTCACGATTACTTAAAGGTAACTATAATTTAAATTTCTGCAGGTTTTTAACATTTATATAAGAAATTATTAAAGATTATGACTGAACAAATTATCAATAGAGAACCCTGTACCGCCATAGTGCTGGCAGGGGGAAAAAGCAACAGGATGGGAACAGATAAAGCTTTACTTCCCATCAGAGGAACAACTCTGATTGAAACTATAATAAATCAGATAAAGGATTTATTTTCTGAAATAATCATAAGTGCTTCGGAGAAAGGTAAATATGAATTTTTAAACTACAGAGTAATAACAGATGAAAGACAGGGAGAAGGGCCTCTTATGGCTATTCTATCATGCCTCCGGGCATCAAAAAACAGGATAAATTTTGTCACTGCCTGTGATACTCCTGATATGAATATTGATTTTCTTAAGAAACTTTTATATAAAGGAGAAACCTTCGATATAGTTGTACCGAAATATAAAGACGGACGATATGAAGCACTTCTGGCAGTTTATACTAAAAATATCATACCGATCATAGAAGAAAAACTTGAAAAAAAATCCAGGAAGATTTCCCGGATTTTTACAGAATGTAAAACCAGATATGTGGAAATGGATAATGAAACATGGTATAAAAATCTAAATACAATGGAAGAATACTCTTCTTATACAGCGTAATCTCTACCCGTTCTCTGCTATTAAAAGCCCTGCCAGCACTCCAACTGCTCCGCCAAAAAGTGCAAAACCTATATTACCGAGCATGCCAAATCCACCCAGAACATTTTCTGCAAAGGCAGTTCCAACTATTCCGACGACTCCTCCAACCGCTGCAACCTCTACAGGGTTCATTTTATGTGACAAAATAGCTGGTGCAGTAGAACTGGCTTTCATATTTTTAAGCTGATCTGCCATAGCAATGTTATTATCAGTTGTCTCTCCACCGAGAACTATTTTATCGGAAGCTCCACTATCCTTTGCTCTTGCAGTATTTACCGGCATCTTTGTATTAACTGTATTATATGATGTATTTATTGTCATTCATGACACCCCTTTATTATTTATAAAATATTGTAATATTCTGTATAATAAAACCGAAGAAAATCAGAAAAAGTTTCAAAAAAAATTTAAAAAATCATATATATTATTAGGAGAAACAAATAAATGATTGATATCGGGGGGCATGTAAATTCTGCACCTCTTATTCAATCATGTCCATTTCTCTGAATAAATTTAATCTTTCCTGTGCTTCTTCTTCAGGAAGTCTTTCTATGGCAAATCCGGCATGAATAAGAACATAATCTCCCTGTTTCACATCTTCCAGAAGATCTAAACGTGTTTCAATTTTCATGCCTGATATATCTACAATACCTTTATTTTCCTGTATTTCCAGAACTTTACCGGGGATAGCAAGACACATATTATCACCTTCAAACATATTATTACCGATGTAAGCATAAATAATACATATATGCTCTCGTGACGTATAACGCGTGACAGAAGTAAAAGCTTTATTATATGCTTATACTCAGGTCAGCGGGAATCTAGTTACATTTATTTCTTACCGGGATAGCTTTCTCCTTCTTTTTTAACGGGATAAAAGGGATTTTCGCAAAATCGGCAAATATATAAGGGTGAAGGGTGAAAAGTGAAGGAGCCAGATAATGATTTCAAGTGCGACAATAACAGTTCAGGGGGTAGTCCAGGGAGTAGGATTTCGTCCTTTTATTCACAAACTGGCTGCAGACAGTAACCTGTCCGGCTATATCCTTAACTGCCCCGAAGGGATTTTTATAGAAGTCGAAGGTCTCAAAGATAATATAGAAGATTTTTACAGAGATATAA
>CALARM010000905.1 GCA_937888925.1 uncultured Synergistia bacterium
AAGTACTCCCGGTTACAATGTAAATGTAGACCTTAATGGTTCCGGAGTCCAGGTGGATATAAAAGACGGTAATTCTGCGAAGCAAAAAGATGGTCAAGGGATAAATGTAAATATAGGTAATGGAAAAATTAAGATAAATAAAAATGAATAGTGGGTAATAACAACGAAGATAAAGAGTTCTCAAGGATTTTCCCGTGCTATGTAGCTTTCACTTTTGACACGAAAATAACACGGTTTTGACCTGAATTTGAAATCCCAGAAAGATTTTAATCGTGTTGTAATTAAATTGTAAAAGACTGTTTTCTGGTATGTTTGGAAGTGGAAAATCTGTAGTCCTCAATGTATCCGATTTAGCTCAGCTTTACTGTGAACAAAATCAACCATTCGGGAACCGTAAAAAGAATTATACTTATATTTTATCTTCATACTGTCTTACCTTACATGTTAAGCGTCACGAGTTGAACGTATTATGTAGTTATTTAAAGTATCCGAAAAAGCTTCTGCCCGGCAGGCTCTGGAGAAGAAAAATGCGGTTCAAATCCCAGTTCATCTTATCCGCATCACCGATCTTACCGCCATGAATTCCCCAGTTACAACCATGGCTTTTGCTTTACCGCCTATCTTCTTCATTGTTACCTGCCGGAAATGTTCTATCATAATTTCTGTCTTCAATAAAACCTTCTTCTATGGCCTGTCTCATAGAGTATAAATGAAAAGCCACAGGTTTGCCTGATGCATCTTTTTCACCAAATAATTCAAGGGTTTTTGCTTTCGGTGTGGCAGTAAAGGCAAATAAACTGAGGTTCTCCTGCCCGCATCTTTCCATCATGGATTTCCTGAGTTCATCTTCCAGGTCATCCAGATTATCAAGGGCAGCTTCTTCTTTTGCCGCTTCTTCCAGGTCTGAAATACTCAATACTTCCTTCATCTTCTTTGCAGCTTCTCCGTCCTGGGAACTGTGAGCCTCGTCTACAATGACGGCATAATTCCTGGATTGGAGGTTTCCTATCTTATCTATAATAAAGGGGAATTTCTGGAGGGTTGTTATGATGATATTTCCTCCGAATTCAAGGACTCTTACTAACTGGTCAGAGTTTTTATCTATTTTATGTACTACGCCCATAGCATGTTCAAGCTGATATATCGTATTCTGTAACTGCCGGTCAAAGACTTTACGGTCTGTTACAACTATGACGGAGTTAAATATTCTGAAATTCCCTTTATTATGAATACTGTAGAGGCGATATGCAAGCCAGGCTATTGAATTACCTTTTCCGCTTCCGGCAGAATGCTGTATAAGATAGTTCTTACCGGGGCCTGATTCCGTAGCATCAGCAGCAATCTTCCTTACCGCGTCCAGTTGATGATATCGGGGAAATACAATCTTTTCCTTCTTAAGTGGTTTACCATCATATTTAAAATATTCCGTCTGAATGTGCAGAAATCTCCCTATAATATCCATCCAGCTATCCTTTGTCCAGATGTATTCCCACATGTAAGATGTTTTATGTCCGGAAGGATTTGGAGGGTTGCCTTTCCCGTTATTATATCCTCTGTTAAATGGCAGGAACCTGGTGTCTTTCCCGGAAAGTTGTGTGGTCATAAATACTTCATCTGTGTCTACCGCAAAATGAACGAGGGTTCGTTTCTTGAATTTAAATATCAGTTCATCGGGGTCTCTGTCCTCTTTATATTGCTTTATGCTGTTTAAAACAGTCTGGCCTGTGAACTGGTTCTTTAATTCCACTGTGGCAACAGGAAGGCCGTTTATAGATAAAACCATATCGAGTCTATTATTATTCTTCTTACTGTATTCTACATGTCTTGTTACAGTGAGGATGTTCATTTTATAGAGTTTTTCCATTTCAGGGTTAAGGCCCCTTACAGATTTGAAATATGCCATAGAGAAAGTAACTCCGTAATATGTAATGCCTTTACGCAATACGTCAGGAATGCCCCTGTTATCCAGTTCTTTATGGATCCGGTAAATGAGTTTGTATTCTGTACTGTCACCATGAATTTTATAAAGTTTATCCCATGATCTGGGCTGGCTGTCTCTTAGGAATTTTATAAGGGTTTTTGTATCCATAGCATATTCTATAGAGAAATCTTCAGGATTGCCTTTTATATAACCGCCATAAGTTATGAGATGTTCTTCTATGGCAGCTTCAAAGGCTGTTTTATTGTGAACCGACATTTATACTTCACCTCTTACATTAAATGATTTTTCAATTGTAATAGAGCTATCTTCTATCAGCAGCAAAACAATTTTAATCTGATTATCTCCCAACTTTCTCCCAACTTATTTTGCAATAAATTTAACAACTCACCCCTTGTAATAACAACGTATTTTCCCAGAAGGTCAGTTATGTTTCGGGTAGTTTTCAGGGTAGTTTTTAGGGTAATATCTTCTTCATAATTCTTCTTTAAAAATGTAACTCTGAAAGCAATCCCCGGCTCACTCCATTTAAATTCTATTTCGGGATAATTCTTCAAATCTTCTGAAATAATCTTCAATCCATTGCCCCATTGTTCCATAATACCCAGTTTTTTAAATACTCCGGCAATAATTTTATTTTCTATATTCAAAATACTTATTTCAGCCAATATCAGGGGATGGCACTGATCAAAAATAATATTACTCACCTGTTCTTCAAGA
>CALARM010000906.1 GCA_937888925.1 uncultured Synergistia bacterium
GAAGGCGGTCGAACCGTAGGAGCCGGAGTTGTTACAAAGGTACTGGAAGGTTAGGGGTGAAATAATGGCTACTCAGAAAATAAGAATCAGACTTAAGGCTTATGACCACAATATACTGGATCAGTTTGCAAGCCGTATAGTTCGCACGGCAAAGACTACAGGTGCTGACGTATCAGGGCCCATACCTTTGCCTACCAACAAAGAAATATACTGTGTATTACGTTCTCCCCATGTTAATAAAAAATCTCGAGAACATTTCGAAATGAGAACTCATAAGAGGGTTGTTGATATATTGAAGCCCACTTCAAAAACAGTGGATGCCTTTATGAGATTGGAAATCCCTGCTGGCGTTTACATTGAGATGAAATTATAAGGGGTGTTTATAATGAAAGGTCTTATAGGGAAGAAAATTGGGATGAGCCAGATTTTTGACGAAAAAGGCAGAGCCATCCCTGTTACGGTGATAGAAGCAGGTCCCTGCACTGTTACACAGTTAAAAACAATGAAAAAAGACGGATATAATGCTTTACAGTTAGGTATGATAGAGGTTGATGAAAAGAAACTTAACAAACCTATGAAAGGGCATTTCAAGAAAAAAGAAGTTGCTCCGAAGAAAGTACTCAGAGAACTTCATTTTGATAACACAGATGAATATAAGTTAGGACAGACTCTTACAGTTGAACTCTTTGAGCTGGGCGAGAAGGTTGATATTGTAGGAACGTCCAAAGGTAAGGGTTTTGCCGGTGCCATGAAAAGATGGAATTTTAACGGCGGTCCCATGAGCCATGGCTCAATGTTCAAGAGAAAACCTGCATCAGGTGGTTGCACTGATTTTGCAAGAACTATGGTTGGTAAAAGAGGTCCGGGAAGAATGGGCGGAGATAGAGTTACTGTTCAGGGTTTGAAGGTTCTTAAAGTATATCCTGACAGGCATTTACTCCTTGTAAAAGGTGCTGTCCCCGGGGCAGATAACGGTTATTTATTGATTAAAAATAGTGTGAAGAAATAGGTATTGAGAGGAGGCAAATAGGTATGCCTAATGTTTCAGTCTTCAGTAAAGAAGGACAGGAAATTGAAAAAATAGATCTATCTGACGGTATATTCGGAGTAGAGGTTAATACCCATGTTATGCATATGTCTCTGAAAAGACAGATGGCAAATGCCCGCAGGGGATGTGCATCTACTAAAACCAGAGGAGAGGTCAGGGGTGGAGGTAAAAAACCCTGGAGGCAGAAAGGTACCGGTCGGGCCCGTCATGGAAGCAGACGTTCTCCCGTATGGAAAGGCGGAGGAATCACATTTGGTCCGAAACCAAGAGATTATTCTTTTTCTCTGCCGAAAAAAGTAAGACGTCTTGCGCTGAAATCAGCTCTTACAATTAAATTTAATGAAGGTAAATGTAAAATAGTAGATTCCATTTCTATGGATGCTCCTAAAACAAAACATATGGTTGAGTTTCTGGATAAACTTGAACTGGACAATACTACACTCATTGTTATTTCCGAAAGAGATGAAAATGTCGAGAAATCAGTGAGAAATTTACCTTATGCCAAAGTTATACTGGCATCAAATTTGAATCTTCATGATATGTTCAAATATGATAGCCTGCTTTTAACCAGAGGAGCTGTTAAAGCTATTGAGGAGGTCCTTTTATGATACTTGAAGCCAGAGATATAATTAAGAGACCACTGGTAACTGAAAAGAGTGTAGACGGTGCTTCCATGCACAAATATACCTTTGAAGTTGATCCAAGGGTTAATAAAATACAGATAAGAAAAGCTATAGAAGAAATTTTCAACGTTAAAGTTGTAAAGGTCAATACTATAAATGTTAAAGGTAAAAAAAGAGGTTTTGGTAAAGTGCAGGGAAAAATGTCTGACTGGAAGAAAGCTATTGTTACTTTACGGGATACTGATAAGATAGAACTTGATGGTATTGACTATTTCGAGATGTAATGTCTCATGACCTAAGGAGGAGATAAAAGTGAGTATAAAGACATTTAACCCTACCTCACCCGGACGGCGTTTCATGACTGTTTCTGGCTTTGATGATATAACCAGGAAGAAATCTGAAAAAAGTCTTACAACAGTAAAACACAGCAAGGCAGGACGTAACTCTGCCGGTAGAGTCACCGTAAGGCACAGGGGCGGAGGACATAAAATTAAATATCGTATTATAGACTGGAAAAGGGATAAAGATGGTATACCGGGAAAAGTAAAATCCATCGAATATGATCCCAACAGGACTGCACGAATTGCGCTTATTGCCTATGCAGACGGAGAAAAAAGATATATTATCTGTCCCATAGGTTTACAGGTCGGAGATACTGTTATGTCCGGTCCCAAAAGTGAGATTAAACCCGGTAACTGTCTCGCTCTTAAGGATATACCCGTAGGTAGTATGATTTACAGTGTTGAATTAAAAGCAGGTAAAGGTGCACAGCTTGTCAGAAGTGCCGGTGCAAGCGCACAGGTAATGGCAAAAGATGACAGATATGCCCATGTGAGATTACCTTCAGGAGAGGTTCGTCTTGTAGAGGTAGTATGCAAAGCAACTATAGGTCAGGTAGGCAATATTGAACATGAAACCATATCTATAGGTAAAGCCGGCAGAAACAGATGGAAACGTAAGAGACCTACTGTAAGAGGCGTTGTTATGAACCCTGTCGATCATCCACACGGCGGCGGTGAAGCAAGATCTACTCCCGGAAGACCTGTGTCTACCCCGTGGGGTAAACCTGCTCTCGGATATAAGACCAGGAAGAAGAGAAAAGATAACAGTAA
>CALARM010000907.1 GCA_937888925.1 uncultured Synergistia bacterium
TAGATCTCTTTTTTATTCTTCCTCTTTTATGTTACATGGTTGTCACTATAGCCAGGATATTCGGCCAGAAACTTACTGTCGATATGGCAAAAGAATTAATTATAACATGTTTTGCCGGTTCTGTGAGTTTTCTCGGTTCCTATGCGTGCGGTAAATTTATACCTTTTATAGGAGGCCTTCTGACAGCACCTCTTATATTTGCCTGTACCTATGGTATAGGCGATGTGGCAATAGCCTATTTCAGCCAGGAAGGAAAAATAAGCAGAGCCCAGATGAGGGATATATACAGCTCTTCTTTTCAGAACAGCAAGAAATATTACAGCGGCGACCTTAATGAAGCAAAGGATTCACTCGAGAATATTAAAGACTATATTGATCCCGGTGAATATGAAAAGATAAAGAAGAGGCTTGGATAAAATCTAAAAAAAATAACGGAAGTATACATATGTCATTGCGAGATTAAATTATTCTATGAAGCCGGAAGAGTATCCAATCCCGACAGTTTTCAATATACTGTCGGGATTGCTTCGTTGCTTTGCTCGCTCACAATTACAGATTTAATTATTTACTTGCTTCTTCAATAGCAACTGCCACTGACACTGTGGCTCCTACCATAGGATTATTACCCATTCCTATGAGTCCCATCATTTCGACATGAGCCGGCACCGATGATGATCCGGCAAACTGGGCGTCTCCATGCATTCTTCCCATTGAATCTGTCAATCCGTAGGAAGCAGGTCCTGCTGCCATATTGTCGGGATGTAGTGTTCTTCCTGTCCCGCCTCCAGAGGCAACAGAGAAATATTTCTTGTTGTTTTCTCCTGCCCATTTTTTATAGGTTCCTGCTACAAGGTGCTGGAATCTTGTCGGATTTGTAGAATTACCTGTTATGGAAACATCTACCTGTTCATGTATCATTATTGCAACACCTTCGCTTGCATCATCTGTTCCATAGGCCCTTATGCTTCCTTTTTCTCCTTTTGAGAACTGTTTTTCTTCTACAATTGTGAGTTCTCCCGTATGGTAGTTATATTCTGTTTTAACATAGGTAAATCCGTTGATTCTGGAAATAATATATGCAGCATCTTTTCCCAGTCCGTTCAGGATGACCTTCAGGGGCGTCTTTCTTACTTTATTTGCTTTCTTTGCTATTCCTATGGCACCTTCGGCAGCGGCAAAGGACTCATGGCCTGCAAGGAAGCAGAAACATTTTGTTTCTTCTCTTAACAGCATTGCACCGAGATTTCCATGACCTTTACCGACTGCTCTGCTGTCTGCAACAGACCCCGGTATACAGAATGCCTGAAGACCTATGCCGAGTATCTCTGCCGCTTCGGCAGCAGTTTTTACGCCTTTTTTTAGAGCAATAGCACAGCCCAGTGTATATGCCCAGACAGCATTTTCAAATGCTATGGGCTGAACTCCTTTGACGATTTTATCTACATCTATGCCTTTTGAAAGACAGAGTTCTCTTACTTCTTCAAGGTTTTTAAAGCCATATTCAGCAAGGCACTTATTTATTTTTTCAATTCTTCTTTCATAGCCTTCGAAACTAACCACTTGAATTCACATCTCCTTTACAATATTAATTATTCATGTCTCGGATCTATAATTTTTACTGCCTCGGAAAACCTTCCGTACGTGCCTATATTCTTTTCATAGGCTTCTTTGTGGGCAATTCCTTTTTTGATGGCATCCATCATTTTTCCAAGGTGAACAAATTGATAGCCTATAACTTCATTTGCTTCGTCAAGGCCGAGTTTTAATATATAGCCTTCAGCCATTTCGAGATATCTTACACCTTTGGCTTTTGTACTGAACATTGTTCCTATCTGTGAGCGCAGGCCTTTACCCAGGTCTTCAAGTCCTGCTCCTATAGGAAGTCCTCCTTCGGAGAATGCTGTCTGAGTTCTTCCGTATACCAGTTGTTTGAATATTTCCCTCATTGCAACATTTATAGCATCACAGACGAGATCAGTATTCAGAGCTTCCAGTATGGTTTTCCCTGTGAGGATTTCTGCTGCCATTGCAGCAGAGTGAGTCATTCCTGTACATCCGAGCGTCTCTACAAGAGCCTCTTCTATAATACCGTCTTTTACGTTCAGCGTTAATTTGCAGCCTCCCTGCTGTGGTGCACACCAGCCTATACCGTGAGACAGACCGGATATATCTTTGACTTCTCTGGCTTTTACCCATTTCCCTTCTTCAGGAATCGGGGCAGGCCCGTGATCAGGCCCTTTCTTTACACAGGCCATGCATTCAACTTCATGTGAATAATTCATAAATTTTATCCCCTTTCATATGATTTTTGGCAATTCTTTAATGAAATTTTTATCTTAAACATCCTTTCCCATTACATTTTAGAATTTATTAAAATTAGATATAATAAAAAATTATCCTTTTTTATATAAAAAATAATGCGTGATGAATTTCATCACGCATTATTTTTTATTGATCACTGATTACTGATCACTGCTCACTGAAAATTACCCCTGTGCTTTATATTCCTGATAGCTTGCCATTACTCTCTGGACATAGGTCTGTGTTTCCTTGAATGGCGGGACGCCTCCGTATTTCTTTACATTACCCGGGCCTGCGTTATAGGCAGCAACTGCGAGCTTCATATCACCGCCGAACTGTTTCATTAACTGTCCTATATATTTTGCTCCACCCATAATATTCTGTCCGGGGTCATAGGCATTCTGGACTCCGAGGCCTCTTGCCGTTGCCGGCATAAGCTGCATAAGTCCCTGTGCTCCGCAGTGAGATGTAGCCTGAGGATTAAAACCGGATTCATTTTTTATTATTGCTTTTACCAGTGCGGGGTCAACTCCGTTTTTCATCGCTTCCTGGTTTATAATATTTGCATACTGGCCTGATACAGGATTGCCTCCGCCTGCTCCTGCCATTGCACCTGCTCCATTGGCGCCTGCATAAGCACCTGCATAGGGCTGGCCGTTAGGTCCTATACCTGCATATGCTCCCGCACCGCCGCCGCCCATACCGGGCATCATTCCGCCGCCCATACCGGGCATCATTCCGCCGCCCATACCGGGCATCATTCCGCCGCCCATACCGGGCATACCACCCATCATACCAGGCATCATACCGCCCATAAACGGATTCGCTCCGCCGCCCATCATCATCATCATCATCTGCATCATCTGCATCATCATCTGCATCATCTGCATCATAGGATTCTGCTGCATACCCATGAAATTACCGACACAGTTTCCCATCATACCACCCATGCCTTCCATACCAGGCATCATACCGCCCATCATACCAGGCATCATACCGCCCATCATACCAGGCATCATACCGCCCATCATTTCCTGGCATGGACCTCCTGTAAGTCCCTGCATCATCTGCATTAACTGCATCATAGGATTCTGTGGCATCATACCACCCATCTGTCCCATTGGTGAACCACCAAAATAATTATTTACCATAGTTGTGGAATTATTGGTATTACCTATTCCTATTCCCATTTTCTATACCTCCTCGGAGTATTTTTATTGTTTGCTGAAGTTAGTTGTCTATTCAATAATTATTATCACTTCATTTTTAAAAAAGTAAATAAGTGGGGAAAAAAAACTGGAAGAATTTGTAAACAGGAGTTAACTGTTTTGCATAAGAGTGCCTTCGCATCGATTCCCCGGTTATGATTGATAAATCAGTGCCATATTTACCGCAGGCAAAACTAAAAATATCTACATCGTAGTTACAGTTTGTATCGTAACGCGTTACGGGAGGATATTAATTGGCCTAACATTTTGCCGGAGTTATTTTTCTTGCAGTCCTAAGTTTTATATTCATTGTAAAATTCTGTCACTTTTTTTACATAATGTCTGGTTGTCTTAAAAGGAGGAACTCCTTTATATTTATTTACATTACCGGGTCCGGCATTATAAGCTGCAAGCATTAGTTCTTTATTGCCTTTATACTTTTTAGATAAATGGCTCAGATATTTCGCTCCTGCATTTATATTCTGTTCCGGATTAAATCGGTCTGAACATCCCAGGCTTTTAGCAGTAGATGATGTAAGCTGCATAAGGCCGGCGGCTCCTTTGTTGACAGCTTTCGGATTAAACTCGGATTCCTTTCTTATTACTGCTTTTACCAGGGCAGGTTCTACTCCATATTTTTCTGCTGCTTTATTTATTATATCAGCATATTTTCCTGTTACTTTCTTGCTGCCCGGAGTTGTTTGTTCTGTACCTGTAATTCCCGCCTGAGCACCTGTTACAGTTTTCGCTAAATCTGACTGAACCTGAAGCATAGATGCAGAAGCAGCAGGATTTGAAGTGTCTATATTTTTAGTTCTTAAATCAGATAAATTTGTTAACTCTGTCTGACTGTAAGATTCTGTTTTTATATCATTGTTTTTTTCTTCTACTGACTGAGGAGATTTTTCATTTACTTTTAAATTCTGTGGTTTATACTGAGTTGCAATTCCTCTGTTAACAGTATTTGTATTTATTGGTTGCATTTAATCACCATGCTTCCTGAAAATTATAATTTTAAATTATCGAAATACAGGTTATATTAAAAACCTTTATTATTAATATCACGACAAATCTCCATCGGTAAAGAGGAAAGAAAAATTAATTAAGATATTCTATTGCTTTTTGCAATTGAAGATCATCACTTTCTTTTTTTATAATTTCATTCATCTTTACTTCTATATCAGGCTTAAGACCTGATTTATCTATGTTCCTTCCGAGAGGTGTAAGGTAATATGAGGTAGTTATTTTTAATACGCCTGATATACCAAGAGGATATATAGTCTGAACACATCCTTTCCCGAAGGTTTTGGTACCTATTAAAATACCTCTTTTATTATCCTGAATGGCACCGGCAGTGATTTCCGATGCACTTGCACTGTACTCATTTATCAGAATGGCAAGAGGAAATTTTGTGTCTCTTCCTTCTGATTTATAAATAAGAGGGTAAGAACATTTTTCTTTTACTGTCACTATTTTGCTCTCTTTCGGAAGGAATTGGCTGCATACACTGACGGCACTTTCCACGTATCCGCCGCCGTTATTTCTTAAATCCAGAATATAAGCCTTTGCTCCTTTTGCTTTTAATTCTTCCATAGCTTTAGTAAGTTCTGTTCCGGTTGTAATGCTGAAGGATCTGACTTTTATATAGCCTGTGGATTTATTCATCAGGCTGTAAGATACATTATCTATGTGTATGACTCTGCGGATAACAGTAATATCTTCCGGCTCTGCTCTTCCTCTTTTTACTCTTAAGATTACCTCTGTTCCTTCCTGTCCTCTGACCTCTTTTATTGCTTCTTCAATAGATATGCCTTCAGTATCAATGCCATTGATTTTGAGTATTATATCACCGGGTTCCAGACCTGCTTTACTGGCAGGACTATTTTCTATGACTTCAATAATTATCGGTTTTTTTCCGTTGTTTTTATTTAATTCCATAGAAATACCTATACCGGAATAATCATTCATATTAATGGATTTAACAAAATCTCTATATTCAACGGGGTCCATATAATAACTGTAGGGATCATTCAATGCTTTAAGCATTCCGTCAATACCTTCTCTGAGTATGTCTCCTGCAGGTAATTTATCTGATGCGCAGGAAGAAATAATCTCATTGAGTCTGGATGCAAAAAGCTTTAAATCTTCTTCTTTATTGGCTGTTATTTTAATGGTTTTTATATCTGGAGAACATTTATTTTTTTTCAGGAATGATTTTATACCGTCAAAAGCTCCTGTAAATAGTGCCTGTCTGTCAATATCACCTGCAAAATGTTTCTCCGCAGATTTATAAATTTCTATGATAAGTTCTGTATTGATGTGGCTGTTATCTTTTGCCGTAAGATGGCCGGATAATAGAAAAAATATTAATAATAAGAGTAATATTGTAGATTTTTTTATCATAAATAACTATCTTTCATCTGTCAAGCATTTTTGCAGCATCTGAATCCTATAGTGCTTATACGGCCTACATCAGGGGTGCAAAAACCTCTTCTGCTGCACCTGTATGAATTCATTTCCCTTGTAGTCCGGGATACGCCTCTGATTACTTTATATCTTCCTGAAGGAGGCCCCTGGGGGTTTCTTAAATGGCCATAACGATAATAGTAAAAATCATACCAGTCACTGCACCATTCTTCTACAGAACCGAGCATATCCATTACACCGTAAAAACTGGCTCCTTCCGGAAACCTTCCTGCAGGGAGTGTGCCATCAAAATTCTGCTTTTTTCTTACATGTTCTTTTTTATCCATAAAGGGATTATCGCAGAAATTTTTATCCCATTTATTTCCCCATGGAAAAATCCTTCCGTCTGTTCCGCGGGCAGCTTTTTCCCATTCCGCTTCTGTGGGAAGTCTTTTTCCTGCCCAGTCGCAGTAAGCTTTTGCATCTTCCCATGTAAGACACGTGGCGGCATGATCCATTTTCTGGTCATACATAAAGCTCTGATCTATAACTCTTTTAAAATCACCTTTTACATTATAATTTGTTGATTTTACAAAATCTATGTATTGACCTATTGTTACAGGTGTTTTGTCTATATAATAATCATTTACGTAAATTTTTCTTTTAGGTTTTTCTCTTAATTCTCCATCCAGATCGTCTTCATCACATCCCATCCAGAATTCTCCTGCAGGGATATGCATCATTTCGGAATTGTCTTTACCATGTCTTATGGATTTGAATTTTTTCTCAGCCATTTATATACAACACCTCTTTGTCAGTGAACAGTGATCAGTGAATACTGCCCGATTGTTGTTCCTTATTGCTATTTCTTATTTCTCACTTCTTATTTACTTTGTACCTGGTACCTGGTCACTGGTACCTGGTCACTGGTAACTGTTTTACTTTCTGTCCAGTTCTGCAAGTACATTTAACATATATTCTTTTACCCAGGGATATACTTCTCTGTCTCTGGCTTTTTTTATAGATTCCAGGGCGTTTCTGTCACCGATTTTACCGAGAGCGAAAGCGGCATTCCATCTAATCCATTCATTATCATGCCTTAAAGCTTTTGTAAGAGAATCTACTGCCTTTGCATTTTTTATCCAGCCCAGAACATAAGCAACATTTGCCTGAGCTTCTACATTTGAATGTTTTATTTGATTCAACTCATCGATTAAATACTGTAACCCCAGTTCACCTATTTTAATAAGTGAATGCATGGCATTTTCCTGGACATCTCTGGAAGGGTCACCTGCGGCTTTTATCAGGGCTTCTACTGCCTGTTTACCGCCTATTTTCCCGAGAGCCAGTGCAGCCATTTTCCTTGTAGTTTCATCACTACTTGCAACACCTTTAACTACTTCATTGAGTTTAATGGTTCCCATACTGCAGAAATCTTTATATAATTTCTTTTTTTTACTACTGAGTTTTGTGTCAGGCATCTCTGTACCTGAGCCGACTAACTTTCCCAGAATGCCAAGCATAAAAACACCCCTGTTCGCTAAAAGTTACCTTTACAAGTATAGCAAACATAAATAAATATAGCAATACCTGCCCTAATCCTGTCCCATAATGTTTCTTATAGAATTAGCCAGATTATTCATTGTAAAAGGCTTCATAATGAATTCTCTTATGCCTGTACTCAGAGCCTGTTCTTCATTTACCTGTTCACTGTATCCTGTGCACAGTATTATTGGTATATCACTTCTTATCTTCATTAATTCTCTTGCAAGAGCTATGCCTGACATATTGGGCATAGTCTGATCTGTAATGACAAGGGAAAACTTATCAGGTTCGTTACGAAATGCTTCCAGCGCTTCTATACTGCATGTTGTAGAAATAACTTCATAGCCAAGTTTTTTTATGAGTCTGTTTCCTATATTAACTATTTCTTTTCTATCGTCAACAAAGAGTATGTATTTTTTACCTTCCTGTACTTTTAATTCTTCTGTTTCGTCTGTCATATTTTCATACCTGCTTCTCGTAAGGCATGGAAAATATATATGAAACTGTGTCCCTTTGCCTATTTCACTGTAAACTTTAATTTCCCCTTTATGGCTTTTTACTATGCCATGAACAACAGGAAGCCCCATACCTATACCTTCTCCGAATTTTTTTGTTGTAAAATATGGTTCGAAGATTCTTTTCATAACATTACTGTTCATACCATGTCCCGTATCACTTATGGTAAGTTTTACATACTGTCCCGGCCTGAGTTTCTCGTATAAATGGGCAGTTTCATGGGTAATATCTATATCTGTAAGGCTTATTTCCAGAGTTCCGCATTTCCCTGCCATGGCGTATACTGAATTTGTACAGAGATTCATCAAAATCTGCTGTATCTGGGCACGATCTGCCAGTATTACACTGTTATTTCCTTCAGTATTCTGCTGTATTTCAATAGTGGAAGGCAGTAAAGCTCTGAGCAGTGCAAGACTGTCTCTCAATACAACACTTATTACTACAGGTTCTTTTTTCTGTACGCCTTTCTGGCTGAAAATCAGTATCTGTTTTATCAGTTCCTTTGCTTTATGGCAGCTTTTTATTACTTCGTTCAGATTTTCCCTGAGAGTGCCTTCGGGAAGTTCTTCAGCTGTCAGTTCCGTGTAACCTAAAATAGATACAAGAATATTATTGAATTCATGGGCAATTCCTCCGGCAAGCCTCCCTATCGCTTTCATTTTATGATTATCATATAATTCTTCTTCAAGTTTTTTCTTCTCTTCTATTGCTTTTTTTCTCTCTGTAAGATCTGTAATTACAGCACGATAGACTGTGACATTTTGAGATATAACGGCAGGAATAGTGAGTAGTTGCAATACTGCTGTTTCTTTGTTTTTTTTCTCTATTGTAATTTCGCTCATTATCTGGCCGCCGGTTTTTTTGCATCTCTCTAAATGATTGAAGAATTTATTTAAATCACCAGGAACTATAAATCTGGTAAAAGGTAATCCTGTAAGCCCTGCTTTATCCATACCGAGTATTTTAGCACCTGTTAGATTAATCTTTTGAATTATTCCGTTATTATCTATCGTCACGTAACCTGCAGGTGCAAAATCGTATAGATCTGTATAGAGGTTACGTGAAACTTCCAGTTCTTCCTGGACTTCCTTTAATGCCTGATTCTGCATTTCCAGTTCCACCTTGTTTAACCTCAGCTTTTTTATTGTTTCTTCCAGTTTGTTGCGGTATATACTGTCTTTGGGTATCTTCCATGTCTTTTTCAGTTTTTTCCATGATGGTGCAAAGCCTTTAAAGTTCTTATGGATTTTATAATCTGACATTTTTCAACCTCCTATCTGGTATTAGAAATACACTATAAATACTCTGTACTTTCTCTCTTATTTGCAATTATCGGCTTTTTTCTGTAAAACAATATTGTTACGTGAAAATAAAAACTCTCCCTCTGTTAAAGGAAGAGTTCATATTAAACCCGGTAGAAGATTTATCTCTCATAATACTACCTCTACCAGCATGCTTTATTTCATAAAAATATACTTGCCATTATTAATTTACTTTCCCTTACTCTCTTATTCTGCTGGTTCATTATATATTCGTCAGGTTATTTTTAAGATCCTTTTTAAAAAGAAATTTTTTATATAAGATGCGAAATTTTTATTGATAAGCCTATTTTTCTTTTTCTCCGGGTATAATAATGTTCAGGGAGTGATGTAAAGTGTATAAAACAATGGAACTTACAGAAGATCTTGCATATTACTTTAATATTCCGCGATATACTAATATATTGTTTACCCTGGATATGTATAGAGATTTTAAAAGAACTCTTTATGAAACAGGCAATCCTTCTGTTATAGATGATCTTGATACAGTGGAACATTTACTTAAAGATCTCAAGGGAAGACAGAAAAAAATAGCAAAACTTATAGAATATTCAAAAAGTAGAAAACGTATAAGCTACAGTCTTGGCGCAAGTCTGTCCACTATTAAAAGAGATATGAGAGATATGAGAGATATGTTTTCAAGAGTACTTTCCAGAATTTATGCTTATTAGTTAAATAATGAAATATATTGACAGAAGATTATTTTTATGTCTCTTTATAATTTTACTTATAACCTTCATAAGTTTTTTTCCTGTTATTAATGCAGATCTTACCAACTGGGATGATAATCATTATATTACCGGTAATAAAATGATCATGAGTTTATCACCGGAAAACATCAAAGAAATGTTCAAGATCTTTTTTGATAAAAATGTGCCCTTCCAGCAAACTCTTTATACCCCTCTTGTTCATTTATCCTATGGGATAGAATATTATTTTTTTGGTTTTAATCCTTCTGTCAATCACAGGACAAACCTTATTCTTCATCTCATAAATACCATGGTCGTGTTCTTTCTTATCTATATGATTACAGAAGATAGAGGTAAATCTTTTTTTGTGAGCCTCTTTTTTGGTATTCATCCTCTTCATGTGGAATCTGTTGCCTGGATATCGGAGAGAAAAGATGTTCTATACAGCTTCTTTTATTTATTATCTCTTATTACTTATAATTATTATCAGAAAGAACATGGGAAGATTTATTATTATTTCTCAATTTTTTTATTTTCACTCTCCATTCTCTCAAAACCAATGGCAATGACTCTTCCATTTATTTTATTGCTTTTTGATTATTTAAAAAAGAGAAGCTTCAGTAAATATACAATCATTGAGAAAATTCCATATTTTATAATTTCATTTCTATGTGTAATTATAACTTTCACTATAAGTTCCCGGGTAAAACCGGAGGAAGAAGTAAAATTATTGAGTATTTATAATATTTTTATAGCATCCTATGGGATTATGCTTTACATCTATAAATTCTTACTGCCTTTCAGGTTATCAGCTATATACCCCCATCTCGAATGGAATAAAATACCTGTTATTTTCTGGATTTCTCCTTTTATTATTCTTCTTGCTCTGGCATTCGTCATATATTCCGGCAAATATACAGGCAGGATAATCTTCGGTTTTATGTTTTTCTTTATAACTATTTTACCTGTAAGTCAGATTATAACCCTCCATCCGGGAATAATTAATGACAGATATATGTATATTGCATCTATCGGTTTACTATACCTGTTCTCTGAAGGATTTTTTAGTTTGTATGAAAGAAAGAAATTCAAAAATTTTATTACAGTAATTCTGGTTGTAATAATAATTTCTTTTTCTTTTCTTACCCGTGAAAGGTGTAAAGTCTGGAAAGACAGTCTTTCTTTATGGAATGATGTTCTTTTAAAATATCCCAATGCCATGCAGGCTTATACTAACCGTGGAAATATATATAGAGAAAAAGGCGAATATAATAAAGCTCTGTCTGATTTTACAGAAGCTTTAAGGTTAAAACCTTATAAGGCAGAACTTTACGCTACCCGTAGTAATATCTATACAGAATTAAAAGAATATGATAAGGCTATAGCAGATCTTAATTATGCTCTGAAACTTAAGCCTGACCTGCCGGGAGCCTATCTTAATCGCGGTAACCTGTACAGACTGAAAGGCGATTATAATAAAGCTATTTCAGACTATAGCGAGGCTTTGAAACTTAAGCCTGATTATGCAGAGGTCTATTATAACAGAGCCGTTGTTTATGATATTCTGAAAGATTATAATAAATCCCTTGCAGATTATACCGGAGCGATAGAATATAAACCTGATTATGTAGAAGCTCTTTATAACAGGGCTATTATTTATGATATGGCGGGAGATTATAATAAAGCTCTTGCTGATTTGACTCAGGCAATTAAATACAAAGCAGATTATATAGAAGCCTATCAAAACAGAGGAAATATATATTATAAAACCGGTATGTACGATAATGCTTTTAATGATTTCAATCGTTTATTGACCATCAATCCGGGATTCGCAAAAGGCTATATAAGCCGGGGTACTATATATACTGACACAGGTAGATATTCAGACGCTCTGAAGGATTTTAATAAAGCCATAGAAATTGATCCTCATTCCATTGAAGCTTTTAATGGTCGCGGAACAGTCTATGGCCTTATGAGTGACTATAACAGGGCTATAGAGGATTTTACAAAAGCGTTATCTATTGATAAAAATTCTGTTCAATCATATTATAACAGAGCATTTACTTATATGAAAAAAGGGGACTATACGAAAGCCAGGGAAGATGTGAAAAAACTTGAATCTTCCGGTTATAAAGTTGATAAATCAGTTTTTAAAGAAATATATTAATTGCGAAAGGTGAAGAGTGAATGGTGAAATAATTCCTTCACCCTTCACGCATCACCCTTCACCTTTTTATCCAGTCTCCTGAAATCCATCCAGGTATCAAAAAGACCAATGTAAAGTATAATACCCAGGAGAGGTATCAGTAAATAAATAATCAAAATTTTCCATATTAAATGTAATTTATATTTACTCATATAAAAAGAGAGTATGGAAATTCCTATTACCATATAAAGATATTGACATATAACTATTATATTGAAGCCGACAAGAAAATAATAGTTATCAGGCATATTCCCCATATTTAAACTTGTTACCTGCGCTTTATTCATTCCTATTATAAAGAGTACAAAACCTGTAATAAATACCCATGCATAATGCCATGACAGTCTCCAGTTACTGAAAGGAGGCAGAACAGGAATAATATAACCCAGTTTTTTTAATATTTTCTGTGCTATTATATACTGTAAGAATGTCATTATACAGGCAGCAAATATCATGGAGGCTACAATAATTTTTTTCCAGTTCTTTAATCCTGCAGTTAATTTTTCCATTTCATTTCCCGGTATATTAAATGTTTTTTGCATTTCTGCCATCTGGGTTGAAACACTATTTATCGTACTATCCATTGTTGTTGAAAAATTTACTCCAGTAAGAAGCTGTAAACTTAAAAACGACATAAGAGTTGTTAATACATAAATTGCTATCCCTGCAAATATTATTTTACTTACAGACCATTTTGCTTTTATGGATAGCCCGAAAACCATACCTACAAGATTAAAGTTTATGACAAAGTAAATCCCTTCTCTGAAACCTGCAAATAAACTGAATACACATCCTGCTACAAGAGTGGCAAGAAAACCTGCCT
>CALARM010000908.1 GCA_937888925.1 uncultured Synergistia bacterium
GCCTATGATTGCGGTATAAGGGATTTCGGAGAAAATTATCTCCAGGAAGCAATAAATAAAATGGATGAACTCAGGGATTTGCCTTTAAGATGGCATTTTATAGGCCATCTTCAGACAAATAAAGCACGTAAGGTTGCAGAAAGATTTTCCATTGTTCAGAGTGTGGATAATTTTAAACTTGCCTGTGCTTTAAATGACAGGACAGAAGGTAAAATTCTTGATATTTTATTGCAGATTGATTTTACCGGGAGGGATAACAGAACGGGATTTAATCCTGCCCATCTTGAGGAAGTGGAAAAAATTTTACAACTTCCTCATATTAAAGTAAGAGGATTAATGTCTATGGCTCCTTTTTTACCTGATCCTGAAGATACAAGACCTTATTTTCGGAAAGTAAAAGATCTTGCCATAGAATTAAAGGAAAAATTTGGTTTTGAGGCGAATTATTTATCTATGGGCATGACAGGAGATTATAAAGTTGCTTTGAGTGAAGGTGCCAATTTAATTAGAGTAGGGAGTGGTATATTTGGACCTAGAACCTATTAGGAGAACCACGACATCAAAAGGAGGGGAAGAAAGTATGGCAGATAATAATGGTATTTTAAGTAAGATAAAGAAATTCTTTACCCTGGAAGATTTTGAAATGGAGGCAGATGCCGAGGAAGAAGAAGAAATAGAAGACGTTCAGGATTTTCAGTCAAGCAGAATAAGACAAAAATCCAACGTAATAAGTTTACCTTCTGCAAAACAGCAGAATATAGTTATTATGGAACCAATGGATCTTAATGAAGCAAGGGAAGTAGCAGATAATCTTAAATGCCGTAAGCCTATAATAGTCAATCTACAGAAGGCAGAAAAGGAAATGGCAAGAAGAATTGTAGATTTTATCAGCGGCGTAACCTATGCTTTAGAAGGTAATGTCCAGAAAGTCCAGGAAGAAATATTCCTGTTTACTCCCAGCAATATTTCGATAATTCCTCCATCCAAAAAAGAACAGAAAGAACTTCAGGAACATTTTTTCTTAAAGTAATCTGTTAAATTTTTTATCTGACTGATGTGAAGATGCTGCTCTTTAAAAAGCTTCGATTTTTTCTCATGTTCGAGAAAGTCAGGTTTTCCTGTTAGATAGGACTCTTATTTTTCTTTTTCAGAATATAATCTTCGCGTCACGCGTCACGCGTCACGCGTCACGAAAAGAGATTCTTAAATATTATGAGATTTGGCATAATTGGCGGTGGAATAACCGGTATTACCTGTGCCTATTATCTGGCACAATTAGGACACAGTGTAGTATTAATAGAAAAGGAAAAGGAACTCGGAGGTTTTTCCGGTTCTTTCCTCCTGGCAGGAGGCTTTTTAGAAAAATATTATCATTATATCATTGAGTCCGATGAGGATATACTGCAACTTATAGACAGATTATCTCTTTCTTCAGAACTTCTATGGTCTGATATAAAAAGAGGATTATTTTCCGGCGGTATTTATCCTTTTAATAGCAACAGGGATATATTCTCTATTGGCACTTTAAATTTGATTGATAAAATGAGACTTTACCTGTCTATGACAGGTCTCGGAAGGATAAAAGACTTTAAATCTCTTGAAGGTATAAGTGCTGAAAAATGGCTTCGTTCATCAGGAGGTTCCGGACTTTTCCGGTCTTTCTGGACTTCTATTCTTAAGAATAAATTTGAAAATGATTACAGTCAGGTGGGAGCAGTTTATTTATGGTCCAATTATAGAAATATTCATAGGAAAATAGGCTATCTCAGAGGAGGATTTCAAAGAATATTTGAAGTCATGAGAGAGAAAATATCCGGTAAAGGCGGTACAATAAAAACTTCTACTGTTGTTAAAAATATTTCTATCACTCATGACGGAACTATAAGAGTTTCCACTGAAAAGGATTTTCTTAATTTTGACAGGGTAATTGTAACAGTTCCTCTGCCTGTATTTATGAAAATGGTAAAGGACCTTCCTGTAGAATATGCCATGAATTTAAATGAAATAAAATATATGAATGTTCTCTCTGTAATTCTGGAATTAAATAAATCACTGAGTGATAATTATATAATTCAGAGCTGCGATCTTTCTTATCCTTTTTCTGAAATTGTAGAATATACAAGATTATTTTCTTCCGAGTATTTTGATGGCTCCAATATGATTTATATATTAAAATACCTGGAACAGGGAAACGTTTATATGAATTATTCAATACAGAAACTTCTCGATGATTACATACCATTTCTAAAGAGAGTATGTCCTGCCTTTGAAAAAGATTGGATCAAAAAACAGTATGTATTCAGGCTTGATTACGCCTATCCTGTAATTACCTATAATTATCAGAGATTGGTACCTGATATAGTATCACCTGTGAAAGGTGTATATCTTGCTACAAGGGCTCAGATTTACCCGGAGGAAATAAATATAAATTCCTGTATCGGTCTGGCAAATAAAGTTATAGAGAGGTTTATTTCAGAAGGTAATTCTAAATGACAACGTTCCTTCCTTATATATTTTCATGGTGGGTTATACTGTTTTATCTAGGTTTAATAAGTTTTCCCTGTCTCTTTGTTTTATTCAGAAGACATAACGGAAGAGGTATATTTTTTACTAAAATATTTTCTTTAATTACTATTACCTATCTTTCCTGGATTACAGGAAGATTTCATATTCTGTCCTTTAATAAACTTAATTTATTTTTCCTTACTATTCTTATTCTTGTCCCTTCTTTATACCTGTGGTACAGAAATAGTAAAGACATAGTGTCATGGTTAAGGGAAAATTACAGACTTGTACTTCTGACAGAAATTGCTTTTTTTCTTATCTTTCTGTTCTTTTCTATTATAAGGATTTACAATTCCTCTATAATAGGTGAAGAGAAATTTATGGATCTTGCCTTTCTTAACAGTATATGTAGAACTTCTTTTTTCCCGCCTCCTGACCCCTGGATGAATGGTTTCCATATTAATTACTATTATCTTGGCTATCTTATGAACGGTATTATTATTAAGATGACTTCTGTAGATATACCGGTGGGATACAATCTGGCTTTATGTTCTACCGGGGCTCTTACTTTTTTGTGTTGCTGGGGTATTGTATATGGCCTTACGAAAAATCATTGTGCCGGTATTTTTTCCTCTGTCCTGCTGGTAATATCCGGCAATTATGATGGTTTTATTCAGGTTGTGCGGTTACATGGTTTCAATGGTTTTGATTTTTTTAGAAGTTCCCGTATTATTCCTGATACTATAAATGAATTCCCTTTTTTCAGCTTTATTCTTGGAGATTTACATCCCCATTATACAAGTCTCCCTGTGTTTATATTTGCTCTGTCCGTATGCTTATTATGGCCTGCGGAGATTTTTTCGGAAGAGAATTCTATTTATCATAAACTGATTTTTATGTTTTTTACTTCTTTTTCTACCGGTTTTTTATTTGGCTCCAATTTCTGGAATGTACCTACATGCTTTTTTATTATATGCCTTTCTTTTCTTTTCCAGAATATGGTTAACGGGGAATATAAAGATAAAGTAATAGTATTTATAGCCGGTGCCGTAATGTTCTCTGTAATATTATTTATTCCATTTTTCATTGACTTTCACTCTCCTACAAGGATAATTATAAAAATTGTTTCTCCTGCACAGAGAACCTTTATGTATCATTTCCTTATATGCTTTTTTATGTTTATCTTCATGTTTATTTCTCCGTTATATTTAATTCTTAAAGAGAAATTCCGGAAATTTAAAGAAAGTCAACAAATGGTCTGGATTTACGGAATTTCAGGCATAGCAATAATTTTATATTGTATATTTCAGACAGGTCCCATTATGTTTTTATTACTTTTCGCTGTTTCTGTCTTTGCTGTCATTAAATTCGACAGTAATAAAAATATATGGTTATGGTCATTATGGTTTGCCGGCTTTTTTATTCTTATTTGCTGCGAGCTTTTTTATCTTCATGATAATTACGGCCATCCCTATGAGAGAATGAATACGGTATTTAAATTTCATTATCAGGTACTGGTTTTGTTTTCCATTGCTTCAGGAGGAGCCATCCATTTTATGAAAGAAAGAAAGGCTCCCGGAGTTTTCTGGTTATTACTCTGCCTGTTGTTTATTCCTACCTTATGTTACCCCTGCGCTTCTTCTTATGTAAAACCGGACTGGTCAGATGCTGAACTGAACGGTATGAAGAGATATATGGAACGGGAACATAATTCAGATTTTGCGGCTATAACCTGGCTGAATGAACATTATTCTTCTTTGCCGAAAGATCCGGTAATACTTGAAGCAACAAAGGATGCCTATTCTTATTACAGCAGAGTTTCTACCAATACAGGTATCCCTGCAGTTCTTGGCTGGGGCAATCATGAATTTGTATGGAGGGGAGACTGGGGGACTGTTCAGAAACGTCAGGAAGATGTAAAATTATTATATGAAACACAGGATCCCGATAAAGCAATGGAGCTAATTAATAAATACGGCGTGTCTATAGTTTACTGGGGGGAACTGGAAAGAAATACCTATTCTGCAGAAGGATTGCCTAAATTTTATAAAATAATGAATGTTATTTACGATAAAGACGGC
>CALARM010000909.1 GCA_937888925.1 uncultured Synergistia bacterium
GCCTGCCAGGCAGAAGCTTTTTACGGGTACCCTTTTACCTGTTACGGTACTTAGCCCTATTTCTTTTTTAAAGTCTTGTCTATAAGAGTGGTTTCCGGTAACTCTCCTGCCTCTGAGAAGACTACTTTCCCGTTCATATCTACCAGAACATTTAATGGTATATACATGACATTATATGGGTCTCCCGTGGAATTCTCAGGGTCGAGTAATACTCTGTATTTTATGCCTTCATCCTTTATGACCTGTTTCACATCGTTTATGGATTCGTCGGAGTTAATTGTAAGAATTTCAAAATTTTTGCCTTTGTAGGTGTCATATAATTCATTCAATTCAGGAACCTCCTGAATGCAGGCTCCTCAACCTACGCTCCAGAAAACAATAAGAACTGCTTTCTTGCCTTTATAGCTTTTCAGTTCCACTGTTTTGCCCGACATATCTTTCAATGTGAAGTTTTTTGCCATTGTGCCTACTTTCGGGCCTCCCGTATCTTCTGCATAAGAAGGTGATATAAAACCGGCGGAAATCACATAAAATAAAAAACATGTTATAAGTAAAAATTTTATTGTTTTTGTCATAATAATTCACCTCCTTTCCATATTAAAGAATCTTATCCGTGAAAAAAGAATAGCTTTTTTTAGATATTTTGTCAATTACCCGGAATGAGTATATTGGATGTCATAAATTTTGTATGAACCTCTTTCCTATCACCCTTAACTATTTTTAGTAATTCCCTTTATCCTTTTTATCTGTTATAATTTAAGGGTATAGGAATTTTCATTTTTAATAGCGTAAAGTAGGGCTTTAGATAAAAATTGTGAAGAGGTAGTTTATCTAAATAATTTAAATTACAGATTCCTGTATTACCATTTGATAAAATCCTGTCTCTCGATATATAATGGTACAGGTAATCCTTGCGTCACGATAACTTAAATGGAGTTTATTGATGAAAGAACTGTATGTGTCCATGTTTGACCTGATTATGTGTATGTCCGGTGCGATGGATATGATCAACCCATCTGTAGTGGATCACCATAAAAGGGTTGCTTATATTGCATTTAGTATAGGGAAAGAGATGGCTCTGTCTCTGGAAGAACAGAACAATCTTGTTCTTGCAGGTCTTCTGCATGACAGCGGTGCTTTATATTTAAAGGAGAGACTGGCAACTCTTGAATTTGAACAGGAAAACCCTTATATACATGCAGAAAGAGGCTACCTGTTACTGAGGAAATTTCAACCTTTTCATAAAATAGCGAATCTGGTACGTTACCATCATACTTCCTGGATAGATGCTATGGCCTGCCACAGAGATATTCCAATGGAAAGTCATATCCTTAATCTGGCAGATAGAATAAGTGTACTTATTGACAATAAGGAAAAAAATATTCTCTGGAGCAACAAAAAAATCCTTGAAAAAATTAATGATTTCTCCGAATTATTCAATCCTGATTTACTGGATATTTTTAAGAGTTTATCCGATAAAGAATCTTTCTGGCTTGATGCATCATCTCCATCTATCGGTTTTATTCTCTCCAGAAGGACAAAATTACCGTCAGTTGAATTAAATCTGAAAGAACTTATCAATCTGGGAAAACTCTTCTGTCAGATTATAGATTTCAGAAGCCACTTTACTGCTACTCATACGAGTGGTGTGGCGGCAGGTGCTGAAAGTCTGGCCAGACTGTCAGGGTTTTCTGAAAGAGAATGCCATTTGATGAGGCTTGCAGGGTATCTTCATGATCTCGGTAAACTTGCAGTTCCTGCAGAAATTTTAGAGAAGCCCGGTAAATTAACAGAAGAAGAATTCGGTATTATTCGTTCTCATACATACTATACATACATCACACTTGAACATATCAGTGAATTCGACATTATTAACAACTGGGCTTCCTTTCATCATGAGAGACTTGATGGCAGAGGATATCCATTTCATCTTAATAAACAGGATTTATCCATAGGATCGCGAATTATGTCTGTAGCAGATGTATTTACTGCCCTGACAGAAGACAGACCCTATAGAACCGGCATGGACAGCGAGAAAACAATGAGAACTATCCGGACTATGGCGAAAAATTCGGCTCTTGATAAACATATTGTTGAAGTGCTGGAAGATAATTTTGATGAGATTAATAACTGCCGTGCAGAAGCCCAGGAACTGGCACGGAAAGAATATAAAGAATTTGAAGAAGCCGGGAATAAGGAGATGATTTTATGAAGGAACATCCATGGCATGAAGCATTAACTGTATCAGGTATTCCGGAAGAATATACATATGTGAGATCACAGAAATGCAGTAAGTGTGGCGGAACACTTGAGAAAAAAATGCAGGCTCTTCTTTTCAGCGAAGAGCAAAAACCTTATGATTTACTAACATGTGAATGTACTCACTGTCACGAGGAAAAGAAGTTTTATTTTGATATAAGCAGTTTTTTTGGAAAAAATATATAATTTCTGCAAAATAAATTATGTTTTTATTATTTCTTATGGAAAAAAATCGAAATATGTAACGCTGTGTGGTTACAGGGAAAAGATGGAACTGCCCTCTATGTTGAGTGATTCTCATATAAATTCCGCTTCACCTGTTACATGACGAATAATTTTGCCCTGGAGAGGAAGTTAACCTTGATAACTCATAATCCAAATCCTATAGATGAACTTACACTGGAAAAGTTAAGGGAGGCAGCAGGTAAAGGGCCTGTTCTTATTTTGACCCATCACAATCCGGACCCTGATGGACTTGCATCAGGTTATGCTCTTTCAATACTGTTAAAAAAAGCCTGGGGTATACAGAGCAGATTGATCTATACAGGGCTGGTTGGCAGAGTGGAAAACAGGGCAATGCTTAAATATCTGACACCTGAGTGGCAAAAACAGAAAACTATCAGGAAGTTTGATCCTTATTCGGCTATTGCCCTGGTGGATACTCAGGCAGGATGCGGAAATCATATCCTGTCAAAAAAATTCCGTCCATCTATAGTAATAGATCATCATCAATCAGTACTTGGTTCAGCGGAATCTATTAACTATGTTGATATAAGAACTGAAATGGGGGCCACATCAACCATGCTGTTTCAGTATCTGGAAGCAGCAGGGATAGAAATACATGGCCGCCTTGCTACAGCACTTTTTTACGGTCTTAAAACAGATACAAGAGGATTATCACGAAGCACTACATCTTCTGACGAATATGCCTATTTCAAACTTCTATCCAATGTGGATCATCATAAATTATCACAGGTAGAACAGGCCCAGTTACCCCTTGTATATTTTCGTGCCTTTGATAATGCCCTTCGCTCTACCAGGGTTTACGGTAAAGCTGTAATAACAGTACTTGAACAGATGCACAGTCCCGATCTGCCGGCAGAAATAGCAGATTTACTTATAAGACTGTCCGGTATAAAGGCTGCACTCTGCATGGGCCAGTATAATGACACACTTAATCTGTCTCTCAGAACAACTCCTCTTTATCCTTATGCCGGTTCTCTTATTCATCAGGTACTTGATGGCCTGGGCATGGCAGGAGGCCACCGGGTTATGGCAGGAGGGCAGGTGCCTATCGGGAAAACTGCTCCAAATACGATAGAAGCAGAAATAACAGTAAGATTTCTCCAGGCTATGGGAGAAAAAGGCCCGGGGAAACCTTTGCTCTCTGTTAAGGAAACATGAACAGTTACCAGTTATCAGTTACCAGTTATCAGTTACTCTGGTCACCGGTCACCGGTCACTGCTCACTGTCCTAAGATGTTACGTCCATATCCTTAAATAACATATAAGGAACTCTGGCTCCGGAAGACATTGAGTAATAAAGCTCTGCACTCATACCGAGCAACTGGTTTTTCAGCAAATTGTACAGATTACCGCTTATAACAGTATTTTTTATTCTCCCTGATATATTCCCATGTTCTACTTTAAAACCATGTATTACTGTGCCGGCGAAATCTCCGTTCTGGATATTACCCATGGATAGATCCGGTGCTGACTTTACGAGTATTCCTTCTTTTACGGAAGAGAGAAGTTCTTCATAAGAAGAATTACCGGGATTTATTGTAATACAAGAAGAATTAATAGAAGGATAATATTCATAACTTCTGCCTGTAATCCAGTTTTTACGAAAACCATTAC
>CALARM010000910.1 GCA_937888925.1 uncultured Synergistia bacterium
AGCCTGCCAGGCAGAAGCTTTTTACGGGTACCCTTTTACCTGTTACGGTACTAAGAACTAATAATTTTTTTATCAAATCAATTAATGTGGAAATATCACGATGAACTGTGAATTTGTCTCTGTCTTTCCGCCCAATATTTTACGGATGAATATTTTTATTGGAGGGATCACTATGATTATAAAGCATTTTTATTTGTTTCTGTTGCTCTTTTGTTTTATTACAATCGTAACGACAGGAGCTATTAATGGAAAAGATTGTAATCAGTGCAATGTATCCGATAATTCCGGCCAGATGGAAAAAGCAAATGATGCTGCAGGAGAAATCGTAAGAATAAGAATGGAACAGCAGGATCCTGAGAAATACAGGGTATGGCAGGATGTGGAAAACAGTGATATTATCGTCGTTACCGGTGTATATGACCATCTGCAGGATGTGCTTGATGCAAGCAGAACACCTTACAGCCTCATATCTCCGGACGAACTGTCGAGAGTTAAACTGGACCCCAGGCAAATTCTTATGATAAACTGCCCCGGCAAAGTAGATAGAACTGCTATAGAAAAAATAAGGACTTTTGTAGAAAAGGGAGGTTATCTCTTTACTACTGACTGGTGTCTTTTAAATGTTCTGGAACAGGCCTTCCCGGGATATGTGAAATATAACAATACTCCCACACGGGATGATGTCGTGGAAGTGCAGGTAGCAGACGCATCAGATCCGTTCCTTGTCAATGTCTTTGACAGAGGAGCCACACCATGCTGGTGGCTTGAAACCAGCAGTTACCCCATCAGAATAGTAAATGACAGAAAGGTTAATGTCCTTATTACAAGTAAAGAAATGGGCCGTAAATACGGTGAAAAACCCATAGCTGTTACCTTTAATTACGGTGATGGAAAGGTTATTCATATGACCAGCCATTTCTACCTTCAGAGAAGTGATACCAGATATGAAAGACAGTCAAAAAGCGGCACTTACTATGTAAATGAAGAATTGAAGGTAGATACCAGCAGCCCTGCCGCTGCAAAGCTCAATAAAGATCTTGAAGGACTTAACCTGGGTGAAGTGGAAAACAGTTATTCAAATCAACAGTTTATAGTGAATGTTATTATAGAGAGAAAGGAAACTCAGAAGAAGTAAGTGACCGGTGAGCAGTTACCGGTTACTGATTACTGATAACTGCTCACTGTAAAAGTGGAACCATGTAATGGAGATTTAGTGACTTCTATCTTTGTGGGAAACATATTCTTTAAATGTTCCATATGGGTAATAACCAGGATTTTATCGAAATCTCTGCTTATTTCATTTATTGCCTGAACCAGTTGCTCTATACCTTCCGAGTCCTGTGTGCCGAAACCTTCGTCTATTATAAGAGTCCGCAGTTTTGTCCCTGATCTTCTGGCCATTAATTTGGCCAGAGCAATTCTTAAAGAGAAATTCGTTCTGAAAGCTTCTCCTCCGCTGTAAAGCTCATAATCCCTGGTGCCGGATTCGTCGCTTATCTTTATATCCAGGGTATCTTTAAGACCGCCGCTTTTCTTATCCCTCTGAAGTTCCAGTGCTATATGTATGCGGTTATCTGTCAGACGGGACAGGATTTTATTTGCCTCTCCTTCTATTTCAGGAATGGAATTCTGAATGATAAGAGCCTGAATACCGTCTTTGCCGAAGGCTTTATGAAGGATTTTATAAATTTCTCTCTCACGGCCTTTTTCTTCAAATTCTTTATCCAGATTGTCGATTTTTCCTTCTATTTTACTGAAGTTTTCCCTGAGATTTTCAAGAGTTCCCTTCTCTGCAGCAAGATCATGGGCCCGTAACCTTAAACCCTGAAGGGTAAATTCTCTCTGTGGTATAATCTCAATAAGTGACGGAAGTTCTTCCAGAAGTTTTGAGTTATGTTCTTTATCTTCCTCCATTTTTGTGAGCAAGATTTCTTTTTCCTTTATTGAAGCGGTTATCTCTTCAAGTTTTTTTACAGTAAGAGGGAATTGTTTCTTTGCCTCTTCAAGGAGCACTTTTCTCGTTGTTATGCCTGATAATTTCTTTATTTTTTCCTTTTTTATATTATGCTCTTCCTGGGAATAACCGGTGTTGGTTAATTCTATGTTTATTTCTTCAAGCTGTTTTTTAAAGTCATGAGAAAAATCATCTTTCTTTAATATGTCTTCTCTTACTTTCAATTGTTTTTCCAGTTCCGGTATCTGAGCGGTAAGTTTATCTCTGTTTTCCGTTGCCATATCCAGTTTGAATTTTAATTTTCCATAGTGTGTAAATTTTTCTCTCTCTGATTTTATCTTACGTAAATCCTGTTCATCTATCGTATAGAGAGACAGCTTCTTTTCAATATCTGACAGTTCTCTTATTTCTTCCGATATAAATGTTTTATCTTCTATGTTTTTTATTATTTTCTCTATTTTAACTTTGATTTCCCCGATAAGTTCTTTTGTCTTTCGTGACTGACTCAGTTGTAGTTGTTTTTGCCCTATTAAATCTCTTTCAGGTTTTATATTCTTTATAGAAGAGTCGAGATTTTTCTGTTCTTTCAGGAGAAGAGATATTTCTTTATTTAATACTTCAATTTCTCCGAAAATTTTTTCTTTTTTTTCTTTTTTTTCTTCTCCCTGTTTTTTTATTTTTTCCATGGCTGATTTTTTTCTTTTTTCATCAAAAGGTGCATCACAATACGGGCATACACCGCCACTGGCTTTCCCCAGAGATTTCCATTTTTTTCTTTCTTCATCCAGTTCTTTATCTATATCTTTTATGTGTCTCTCCAGAACTGGTATCATAGATTTTTTCTCCGCTATGTTTTTACCGGTTATTTCTTTTTCTTTTTCCATTATTTCGAGTCTTTTTATCTCTTCTTTAATAAGTTCTATTTCTTTTATTGTTTTTTCTTCATCTATGATATGTTTCTCCTGTTCTTTTAACCGGTTTTCCATGGTAGCCAGTTCTATTTTAAGAGAACTTTCTTTTTCATAGATCTTTTTTTCTACCTCCCTTTTCTTTTCTTCCACTGTTCTTTTAACTGCAAGTTTTTCTTCTGTTTCTTTTTCTCTCTTTTCCAGTTCCTTAAGGAACTTATATCCTTCTTCTATGGACGTTTTTTCTTCAATAACATGTGCTGTTTCGTTTAACTGTATTTTAATCGAATTTATTTTTTCTAAGAATATCTTTATTTCAGAGGTAATTTCATTTTTTTTATGATTTATCTTATTTTCAAGAGAATATTTTTTTTGCTTCAGCCCTGTTGTTTTCTGGAGTTTTTCTACCATTGATGCTTCTTTCCGGATCAGTTCTTCATAATTATGGCACTGTTCCATAATATTTTTTTCTTCTGTTACAATTTTTTCTATTCTTTCCCTGTCTACAGTGAGATGTGTTTCCTGTTTTTTCAGATCCTTCATCGAAGCCTCTTCTCTTGCAGTGTGCTGTTCCATTTCTATCAGTTTTTCTCTTATAACTGACAGTTTACTTTTTTTATCTCTCATAGAAAGCAGTTCTTTTTCCGTATCTTCTGTTTCTGTATTCAGATTCAGGAGATTTATGTTTATATGGTCAAGTCTTTCCAGGACATTTTCTTTCTGGAAAATTTCTTCTCCAAGTTTTTCTTTTTCTTCTTCTATTAATGCTACCCGCATATTTGCTTCTTTATATTTTTCTCTTGCCATAGTCGACAGTTCGTCATATCGAGAAAGACCCAGTATATCTGCAAGTAACTGTTTTCTTTCTCCTGCTTTTTTTGTGGCAAATTCATCTGCTCTGCCCTGAAGAAGAACGCAGGAATTTATAAATGTTTCATAGTCCATTCTGAGGAATTGATTTATTTTTTCCTGTGTAAGGGTAACACTTTTCTGAGTAAGTCCTGTATATTCACCTGACCGTGGAGAATATATGTCAAATTCCAGACTGGATTTTGATGTTTTCCCGCTTTTGGAATAATTTCTTATAACTCTGTATCTGTCTCCTTCTACATCAAAAACAAATTCCACCATCATTTCTGTTTTCCCGATTTTCAGCAGTCCTTCATCAGGTTTTTTTTCTATGGAAGCTTTTCG
>CALARM010000911.1 GCA_937888925.1 uncultured Synergistia bacterium
CGTCCCATAATCCACAGATAACCGTCATTATCTTTTCTGGCACTGTCACCTGTGGAATAATAACCGGGAATATCCTTCCAGTAGGTATATTCGTAACGGACAGGATCACCCCACACACCGCGCAGCATAGAAGGCCATGGCCTCTTTATTACGAGTCTTCCGCCGGAACCGGGAGGCACAGGTTTTCCGTCATCATCGACTATTTCAGGGGCCACGCCGAAGAAAGGCATACCGGCAGAGCCGGGTTTTGCAGCCATAGCTCCGGGCAGGGTGCTTATCATAATGCTTCCTGTTTCCGTCTGCCACCATGTATCCACTACAGGACATTTTTTATGGCCTATATGTTCATAATACCATATCCATGCCTGGGGATTTATCGGTTCACCTACCGTTCCCAGGAGTCTTAATGAAGAGAGATCATGTTTTTCCGGCCATTCGTCACCCCATTGCATAAAAGAGCGTATTGCCGTAGGGGCAGTATAAAAAACTGTTACTTTATACTTTTCAATAATCTGCCAGAACCGATCGGGAGCAGGGTAATTCGGTGCTCCTTCGTACAGAAGAACAGTGGTGCCGTTTGCCAGAGGGCCGTAGACTCCGTAGGAATGTCCCGTAATCCATCCTGTATCGGCAGTACACCAGTAAATATCATCTTCCCTGACATCAAAAATACAGGTATGCGTTAATTTTGTTCCCAGTAAATATCCTGCGGTGCTGTGATAAATACCTTTAGGTTTTCCGGTAGAACCGCTTGTATAGAGAATGAAAAGAATATCTTCACTGTCCATCTCTTCAGGAGGACAGCGGGAAGAAGCATGGTCCATTTCTTCATGCCACCAGAGATCTCTTTCTTTATGCATAGAAATGTCATTTGAAGCCCTTTTTAAGACAATCACTTTTTCCGCTGACTCACAGAAAAAATTTCCACTTTCATCTTTCATATTCATAGCTTCATCTACATATTCTTTCAGAGGTATCAGTTTACCCCTTCTGAAACTTCCGTCTGCCGTCAGAATGATTTTTGCAGTACAATCTCTGACTCTTTCCGCTATGGACTGAGAGCTGAAACCGCCGAATACTACGGAATGAATGGCTCCTATGCGGGCACAGGAGAGCATGGCCACAAAAGTTTCCGGCACCATTGGCATATAAATGATCACTCTGTCACCTTTTTTTATGCCATTACGTTTAAGTACATTGGAAAAACGGCACACCTCTTCGTAAAGTTCACGGTAAGTAAGACGTATTTCACTCTTTCCAGTCGGCTCACCTTCCCAGATTATGGCTGTCTTATCTGCCACAGGACTGTTCAGATGTTTATCCAGGCAGTTCACACAGGCATTCAGTTTCCCTCCTGTAAACCATTTTGCATAAGGTAAATTCCATTCACTGGTTCTGTCAAATTCCTTGGACCATACCAGATGTTCTTTTGCTTTTACAGCCCAGAATTTTTCACTTTCTTCGATAGAAAGCCTGTAAAGTTTCTTATAATCATCTATATGTTTTATAAAGGCTTTTTCTCTGAATGAATCGAGAGGAGGAAAGGTTCTGTATTCTTTAAGGCACGTCTCTATATTGACTTCCTGAATCGTTATGAGTTTATCAAACCCCGTGGAGTGGAGTAATTCTTTCACAAATGGATTTGGTTTCAGAAGAGAAAAATTTCCTTTTTTTACTTTTTTTGCAGCCATTAAAATAATTCTTAAAAACACTGAAGACACATAATCTGCATGCTCCAGATCAAAGTTTATTTTAATGTCTGGAGACAGTGGTATCCCTTCAGAAATTTCTTTAAATTTTTCCTCGATGGCTTTTTCGATGGCAGGACAGTTATTGCTCTGAAACTGGCCTCGAAATGCGCATGTAAGTTCTCTGGTTTTACTATCATACCGAAAATCAATCATAGATAAGCCTCTCTTTCTATTTTTCACAATGAACAATTCATATTCATTTGCGACAACACGTAAAATTCTCTAAAAATCAGAAAAAATCCTTTATCATAATAATATATATAATAAAATACATGAGGCTTTCATTACAGAAATTTCATACTATTTTTGACGCCTAATATCAGGAAGGGTATTTTTTATCTAAAATGAAAGGCGGATAATTATGAAAAGATATTTTTCACTGTGTTTAGCATTGTTTTTAGCATTCTTATGCTGTTCCTATGCCTTATGTCAGGACTTTGAACTGGGAGGCATAACGGGCATAATACAGGATCAGCAGAGAAGACCTCTTGAAGGTGTTCAAATTACTATTGTGGGAACAGAAAATACTACCAGTACAGATTCTACGGGAACCTTCTTCTTCGGTGAAATCGAGCCGGCAAACTACACACTGTCCATCGTTATGAACGGCTACCAGACTCAGACTAAAACCGTGACGGTACAGAAAGGTCAGACTCGATACCTGGTAGTAGACATGATACAGGGCAACTCCGGCACAACAAATACAAACTCTGTCACCACTCTTCAGACAGGAGCATCTGCAAACCATACACTTTATATAGCTAACTCCGGTATCGGCAAAAGTTCTGTCATGCAGAATCAGTCAACAACAAATCCCTATGGAGATAATTACGGAGGAGGATATGAAGACAGGATAAACGGCACTGTAAACACAGGCACCACTACATGGAACAGCGATCCCTATTCGGGAGTTGACATTTCCGGCAATGATCCGGCAAACCTAATACCTGCCTATCAGGCCGGGGCAGATCCTGTCTCCGATGCCTACAATCCAAACTATGTACAGCCTCCTGCAAATAATACTCAACAGTTTATGGGAAAGCAGAGTAATAACCTGATGATCATGAGTTCTGCCACCAGACAGGCAATGAGTATCATAGAATGGTTCAGCGGAGCAAGCCCCATGTGGGTTTCCATGAACGACTCGGGGCTTCTCTTTATTGCAGATTCTTCCAATATTATAACATCTATCAACACATCAGGGAGCAACCAGGTTACAGGCACATTATCAATGGGACAGAATATGGTTACAGACATGGCAGTAGGAAACTCCGGCACAAGACTCTTCTGCACCCTTGCCGCAGCAGAACCGTCTGTAGCGGTAATAGACTGTTCCGGCGGAGGATTGGTTAATGTTAAAAATATATCTTTAGGAAGAATGAAAGACGGGACTTCTGCCTGCCCCTGGGGCGTAGGAACTCATAAATCGGGCCATACAGCCTATGTTGCAATGGGACACCAGACAGGAGGAGAACTGGTTGCCATAGATACGGAAACGAATTCCGTCATGTACCACGTAACGGTGGGCCAGAACGCTTTCGGCGTGGCAGTTACGCCTGACGGGAAAAAGGTCTATGTGGCAAATCAAAATTCTGCAAATGTTTCTGTAGTGGATACGGGAAGTAAACAGGTAATAGCAACAGTTCCTGTAGACTACAGCCCTGTAAGGATTGCCATTACTCCTGACGGAACAAAAGCCTATGTTACAAATAAATGTTCCGGCGGGAACGGTAATGTGTCCGTTATAGATACAGGAACAAATTCCGTAATATCTACCATTCCCGTCGGTAGAGACCCTGTAGGCATATCTGTTTCCAGAGACGGGAAAATGGTTTATGTGGCAAACAAAGGTTCCGACTCTGTTACAATGATAGATACGTCACGAAATACAGTTGTCGGAACTGCACCGACATGCCAGGGTGGCATGCCGAATTCTGTAGTGGCAAAGTAAGTTTTCCGTAAAAAAATGTCTGACTTATTTCACCTATAGATGAAAATAAGCCAGACATTTTTATTTTATACTAACAGGCATGACCGGAGCGGTCACAACCAGATATGAAAATTAACAGAGAGTGAAGCATAAGACTTCATCATTTTCATATAAAATAACTACAGAGAAAAATGGGGTAATAAAAAAAATATAAGTTTTTACAAATTTTAACAAAAAAACATTTTTTTTCACAGGAAAACTATTAAAATATAAAGAATAACAATATAAATTGTTAATATTTCTATGAAAGGAAAAAGATAATAATGAATAAATATTTTATCATCCAGTCATTTCTTATAATCATAGGTATTTTTCTTTTGTTCTGTTCAGGCTGCGGAGGAGATAGTAATGTAACCATACTCCCGACAGCAAATCCGGTCATCAGTCCGACTCCATCATCGGACTATCCTCTTTCAGACCAGAAATTCCGCTTACTTACAGATGAAGAAATTTCCTCCGATCAGGGGTTGCCCTCCAGAAAACTTAATTATGTTACTCAGTGTATTAATCTTACACCGGTTGAATCTTCTTCTAACATATCCAGTCAGGGAGGAGCAGCTGTGGTTACAGGGATAGGAAAAATGCTTTTCACAATTGCCTATCGCGGGCAGGTAAAAGAAGATCTATATAAAATAAACAAGGAAATACAGGCTTTAGCTGCCGAAATCGACATACTGAATCAAAAACTCGACAATTTATCAACACAGCTTGCTATTACTCAGGTTAATATACAGACCTATATATCATCTTTAAATGTACAGAACTATCTTACCTCTATTAAAACTGCCTATTCAACAACCAGTGAAGCAGGTCTGGTTTATTATTCCAATCAGGCTGTCCTTCTTGATGCAAACAGCCCGGACGCAGTTCCTCTGGAAACCCTCCAGAGACAGGAAACAGTTTATATAGCCAATGTGACTGCACCATCAGCTATAGCTTTCCAGGTTCAGGGAATCCATGATTCAATATGTCCTGATCTTTCAAGTTTAAATGGAGTTCTCAAAGATTATACAAATAAAATCATACTCGACTCCAGTCAGAATGGAAACAATCAGAATGTAAAAGATCCAGCAAATACCATGTCTACTTATCTTTTACTGGAAACCTATTATACCCAGTTACTTACTTATCAGTTTCAGGGAGCAACAATTTTAGTCAACGCCTATAACGTTCAGGATACTACCGGTAATCAGGCAAAGTCATATATAAACGGGACGTTTAAAAATCTTTTAAAAGACGAAATGGCCAGATATCTGAATACTGTTGATTATATGGTTATAAATCTGGTGGACTACAGAGACCCCAATACTTATACTCAGGATATGGCTTATTATAATCAGGGTCTTGCAACAGATAAGGTTTATCTGGATGTCCTTGCCCGTTCAAGATTTTTCTGCGCTCAGATAATGGAGGCCTATGAGGATAATTTCGGCCTTTATGGAGCTATAGTAACACCTTATGACTATACAAATGGAGCAAATATAACCCTGTCATTTCAGGGACCTTCTTCTTTCAGTAACACCATACAACCTCAGCAGTATGCAGGTGTATATCCCTATACAAAATGGGTCAATGTTCAAACTTCCTCTCCTGATAATCAATGGCTTTTTTATGATATACCCTCTACTGACCCGAATATTCCGGCAGGGACTTATAACGTATCTTTTACCGGCCCCTGGCCTCATACTGACAATAAACTTGGCAGTGTAAGTGTAAAATATTATGACCCGAATAACCCTGACCCGAATACTGCCACTCTTACACCTACGGAAACCAATACCTTAAAATTCGGATATTTTTCATTGAAATGGCCATGGGGTTATCAAAGATTGTGCACCAGCACCATGGGATACTGGATTATACCTCCTATCAGTGATAATGGTGATGATCTTAACCCCTTCAATGATCAGCCAAACCCCTGTGCTTCCAATCTGGAACACTGTAGCTTTGCTCCAAGGCAGGGTGCCAGTGGCTTTATCAACCAGATGTATATGAGTCAACCACGTCAGTATATGACAGAACAAGAGTCATTGCTCAGATATGTAATAAAAATGCCCCTTATTCCCGGGGGAGCTCCCGGTGATTCATCCACTGTTTCCGGAAAAATAATTTATTACAACACAGCAGATATAACTACTACCGTCTCAGAAGACGATGCTTCTACCTCAACTCAGTACGAAATCCTGTTTAATGATAATAGTAAAGATAAAAATGAGAAGATCATCACATACAGCAGTAGCGACCATAATCTAAGGTTAAATAAATCTGATAAAGGATTTACATCTTTTACAATATATAAAGACAGTAGCTGCGATGTTACTATAGACGAAACATATCATACAAAAGCCAATCTTCTTACACACTGTCAGGGAAGTGCAGATATGACTATAACCTGGTATATGCAGTTTATATATACCAATACATATAATATTTTCCAGTAAAGTCCGGCAGAGGAACAATCCTTTGTAAAAGGGATTGTTCCTTATGATTTTTTCGGAAGTCCTCTGTAATAGACTGTTCTAAAAGAACATACCGGGTTGTTTCAATTTCAATTTTGAATAAGAATTTTGTTATAAAACTGTCAACTTAATTATATTTTTTTACATGTGAAACTTTTTTCATTTTTCGATGGTTATATTGTATAGATATTATATGAAAATCGTGAAGAGTGAAGGGTGAAGAGAGGCATATGTTCACATTCTTCGTTGTGACCACCCGGTCGTGACAATTACTGAATATCAGGAGGGATAATAATCTATGAAAATCAATAATAATCCGCCACAGATACAGATAGGCGAGGTGAAATTTCGGGAATCCGTAAAACAGACAAACACAGAGACAAAGGATATAGTATCTTTAGGAAATTCAGAGCAACCTGACAATATATGCAAATTGAAAGATATGGCGTCACAGGGAGAGAATAAATTCAAGATAGCCGGGAAAATCGCGCTTATAGCAGGCGGAAGTATCCTTATGGGTGCTGCCCTGGGAGGCTCCCTTGTTACACTTCCTATGGTATTGCTTACCGATATGTCTTTAAAGGCAGCAGCCATTGCAGGAGGAGTTACGGGACTGCTTGCAGGGCCGGCGGTAATGGTCGGATTTATGGAAGGTGGAAATACAGGCAATAATGCTCCTGTCGGATTACCGCTGAACCCGGATCAATATAATGCCGGAGATTTCGGCCTTCCCCGGGACCCGGATGATCCGCTGTACGGGACTTAATTAATTTTATATTTTAAAAATTGATTATATATGTCCATTGATTTTTAAAAACCTATAAAAATTTTCTTTATCTATATCTGGATTGTTTCGCGATCCAGTTTTTTTACGAAACAATTTTTGACATGTCACATAATTTCTGGTAATCTTCTTTATATAATTATAATGGAGGATGATAACATGACATTAATCATTCATGCCCCGGAAGAAAACTATTCTCTGGAGAATTATCAGAATACGAAATTATTCATGGCAGGAGGCATAACAGGGTGCTCTGACTGGCAGAGCAAACTTATAGAACTGCTGAAAGATGTTCCTCATCTGACGATATACAATCCCAGAAGGGAGAATTTCGAAAATGCCGGAGAAAAAGAAATAGAAAGCCAGATTGTATGGGAATATGAACATCTCCAGAAAGCAGACATCATTTCTTTCTGGTTTTCCAGAGAAACACTCTGTCCCATAACACTTTACGAACTGGGCCTTCATGGGAATTACGGCAATGCAGTAATAGGCATTGACCCGGAATATAAAAGAAAAAAAGATATAGAAATTCAGTCAAAACTGGCAGGAAGAGAAGGTCCTGTCGTATATTCTCTGAAAGATCTGGCTTCTGAAATTATTAACATGATCGGGCAAAATAAAGAATTTTAAAGCAAAGATTTATCCAGAATTTCAAAACTGTTTTGCAAGATACAGTTCTAATAAGGCTATCTGTCTTTCTAAATCCTCTTTCTGATGTTTTGCAGATACTCTGGCATACCCTATATTTATTCGTTCTTTCGGTTTTTGTCGTTGAAATATTTCATTTAGCTGGTCTTCACTGTACATTCTGTGATGGCCTTTAGTCTTATAAGCAGGTATTAATATGCCTTTATTAAGGCATAATGCCGGTTCTGCATTTTCTCCTGTCTGTATATTGCTATTCACAGCCGGCTGCTGAACTGACCGGACATTAACGGGAATGATTACCCATTTCTGAGAATTTCAAAACGATTATGACCTGTTTCTTCATTTATACAAACAAAAGTACCTTACGGGATGCCATATTTTCAGGCGTCGTATGAGCAATAACCTTCTTTACCCTGTTATCTGTGAAAGCATGTTCTATAAATTTACCGACTATTTCTGTGGCATAACCATGACCCTGCCGGATTTTTTTCTTTATCAATCTTTTTTTACCTGATCAAAGGATATTTTTTATCCCTGAGCGAACCATGCCATTATGGTAATTCTGATAATTATAATATAAAAATATTTAACAAATTGTTAACATAATATTCTTAAAAAAAAAACGCAGTACGGTATAATGTATTTTAATGAGTATAATATTAGGAGGTAAAATTTTATGCAAGTAAATTCAACTATAAAGTCATCTGGAATTGTAACTAGTAACATAAATAGAACATCAGTAGATACCTTACCTAAAGAACCTAAAGATAGTTATACAGGAACTGCCATCAATGAAGATACTTCAAGTGATATGGGGAAAAATTTAGCAAAACTTGGGTTAACTATGGCAGGTAAAAGTAATAGATGGGATGACAGTTTAATCATTTTAGGGAAGACTTTTAAGTCCATAAGTGATTCTCCGAATACTACAAAAGCTGAGAAAATGATTGCAAATGAAATAGCAATACCTCTTATAAAATCTAATTTTGCTAGATTCGATATTAATGATGTTGGAAAAGCTACAATGAAAATGATGGAATACCTTGCAGCACCGACATCCGGTCCATTAGCACAAGTCATTGCTAAAGTTTGCTATGATTCCGCAAACCAGGATTTTGGAGCAAAAAATGTTGGCAGAGCCATATTAAATCGAGGGTTTGATATCATAAAAGAACAAAAAGGCACTACATTTTTTGATCAATTCATTGCAGAAACAGGACAGGCAGTAAATGACAACCCTAATCATGAGGTATTTTTAGGTGACTTATTATTAGGTAATTCAGAAAAAGAGCATCAGAAAGCCGTAAACGAAATGCTTCCAATAATGAAACAAATTAAAGATATGGAGATATAATTAAAAATTAAGGAAGTAGATAGTTATGTTTATAAATGCAAATCATATTTCCAGAACAAATCAGGCTAATTTTAAAGAAGCAAAAATAGCTAAACAATCAGAACCTCTTGATAAAGTTTCCATAGGAAATTCAGGTAATGATGAAACAGCAGATTTACAAAAACAAATACAGGATTTAAAACAAAAAATGGTCAAGACAAGGAAAACAAGTTCCTTATTAAAAACATTAGGAGGGATAGGTCTTGGAGTTGCTGCCTGTATGTGTATTTGCAGTAATCCAATAGGATTGGCAATTGCCATTCCAGGTGTTATAGCGCTAAAATCAGGTCTTGAAATGAAACATCAAGCTATATCCAATAGTATTTCTTAGGTATAAGGTAATAATATGGTCATCACCTGTTGCCAGGGTATCAACATAAAGAGCACTGCCTGGATACGAAGAAACCATGTTTGACAGATATTTCAGTGAATTACTCGTATATTTCCTGTTATGCAAAAGACCGGCCCTTGCCAGTACAGTTGTGGCGGCACATATTGCTGCGACAGGTATTTTTGTTTTTTCCAGGCCATGTAAAAATTCTTCTGTCTTAATAACAGGATAGTCTACTTCCTACATATGACCTCCGGGGAGAAGGAAAATAAGTATATCTTCCATATTAACCTTTGAAAGAACCGTATCAGGTGTAACATGAGCAGAAAATTTTATAAATTATAAAACCACTTTCCTGGGATTTCTTTTCACCATACAGATTATTCTTCTAAATGATGGACACAATAATTAACAAGGGCTTTTTCTGAAATTTCTCCGTCACCGATTTTTATTTTCCTCTTCCGCTTTATCAACCTCCCCTGAGACTTTCCATGGAATATTACTTTTGCATCGGCTATGTTTACTATTCTGACAGGCTCATTGGAAAATGCTTTACCTGTTTCAGTTTTCCCCTTTGTTATCAATAATTTCTTCGTATATTTTATCTTTAATAATAAATTAACTATTCTATTTTCGAGTGTAACTTCCGGTTGAATATCTGCAGTCAGTATTTCCTCATTACTCGTTCTGCACCATATCTTTATATGATTTCCGTCTTCCTGAATATTAATCTGTGCACCTGTGACTTCATCAAAGAGATGATATTTATTAAAAACAGGAATACCTTCAGAAGGGTCAATATAACAGATTTTTTTATTGTCAGGCGTTATAAACCAGATCTGTGTCATTTTTTTTATCTGTGTCGGAGTTTCTTCCCATCTCAATATATAAAGACAATAATCACTTTCGAAATAGAGACCGGGAATCATATAACCTTTGAACGGTTGCACAGGTTCACCTCATACATTCAGGCATAATGCCGCATCTGAATTTTCTCCGGTCTGTATATTGCTATTCACAGCCGGCTGCTGAACTGACCGGACATTAACGGGAATAATTACTCATTTCTGAAAATTTCAAAACGATTATGACCTGTTTCTTCATTTATACAAACAAAAGAGAAACCGCATTTTTCAAGTACCTTACGGGATGCCACATTTTCAGGCGTCGTATGGGCAATAACCGTCTTTACCCTGCTATCCGTGAAGGCATGTTCTGTAAGCTTACCGGCTATTTCTGTGGCATAACCATGCCCCCGCCATGAAGGCATTACAGAAAACCCTATTTCAACTGTTCCATCTGAAGATGGAGGGCCGAAATATCCGCCTGCTCCTATCAGAGTAGGAGTTTCATACTGATTTCCGGGCCTTACGGCATACCATGTATAGCTTATTTTTTCATATAAGAATATATAAAAATATATAATCTTTCTACAAAA
>CALARM010000912.1 GCA_937888925.1 uncultured Synergistia bacterium
TTTGTCTTGAATTTTCTCGGCCATTTCAATGGCTTGTTCAAAATTTCCCTGTTTTGCCAGTTCAGTGGAGATAGATTGTAAGGCTTTTGATTTATCCCATTTGTCTTGAATTTTCTCGGCCATTTCAATGGCTTGTTCAAAATTTCCCTGTTTTACCAGTTCAGTGGCTATTTTCTCAATACATAAACCTACATTTTTTTCCCATTTAATTTTTTCTAATATCTCTATAGCATCTTCCACTTTTCCTTGTTTTACCAATACGCTAGCCTTAAAGAAATACCCAATATTTGATGGTAACATTTCTTCTTTAATCATCTTTTCAGTAATAAGCACTGTTTTTTTGCTAACTACCTCTAATAATGCCATATTGCCCTGTTTTGCCAATGCTTTATTTACAATGTCTAAAAAACTTAATTTTACAAAATCATCCTCTCTTTCTTCTATATTTTCTATAATTTCATTGACAAGAGTCTCTGAAACCTTCATTTGAGTTGCTTCTGTAATCATATTTTCAAAATTATCAAAATTCCCATCAAAATTATACAATATTGATTTCCAAATAATCTTACTTGCCAATATGATATTACTTTTTATTGATAACGTACCAGCTATAGCCATAATGCCGTAAATGCTTTTTAAGCTTAATTTCCCATATTTAAGTTTATCTGAGGAAAATAGAGTTTTTCGTAATAATTTATCTACTAGAGGTAAAGAAACAAATTTTACTATTGGTTCTAATATTTCTATATATTCCATTGGAACAACATTTGAGATACATGTTTCTACTATCGATATGATTTTTTCTGCAACTTCATTAACTTCATTTACTATTAAAAAGTTTTTTTGTTTTATCAGTTTCTCAAGTATATACCTTAGAGCAAGTATCTTCATAGTTTTATCCTTGATTTTCTCAGATATATCCTCTATTTTTAATAATTCTGTGATTCCAAATGTAGTTGCCATTTCATCTAAGTCAAGCATTTTATATAAGTCAATGTTTATTTCATCTACATCTTTAAAGAAAAATCTATAATCAAAACTTATTTCTTTGACACTAAATATGGCTTTTTGCATAACATCATTTGCAGTCGTTGTGTTCCCTTGATTAAATAATTCAGCGGTTAAAATTATTAAAGCTTTTAATTTTATCACATCATTCTCAATTTTCTCTGAAGTATCTATGGCTTGTTTCAATTTCCCTTCTTTTGCTAATTTAATTATTATATCTATTTCCTCCTCCAATTCTCCGTATATATATACCCTTTTTATTATTTCATTTACTTTTTCTATTTTTTTTTGCTTTAATAATTCAACCCCTATTACTAAAAGGGCTTTTTCAAAACTAATATTTATTCTTTTCTCTGCAGTTGCAGCTGCTATAGCCTTATCCATAAATTTATTTGAGGTTATTATTTTACCTTGATTCTCCAACTCAGTTCCTATAATTGCAAAGGTTATTGCTTTATATGAATTATCTTCAAATTCTTCGGCAATATTTATACACTCTTCTATCTCAGATTGTTGTAATAATTTTTTAAATATACAAACTAATACCTCTTTTCTCTCACTTAAATACTTGGTAATATTTAGTATTAGAGCTATATATTCTTTATCTTTAAGTTCATTATTATAGAGATTGCTTAATAATTGATCTAGTAAATTAGTAACAGTCCAAGTCAATTCTTTGAATCTCGATAGCAAAATGTCTACACCTAGACCTATTTTCTTTATCTCCAGCATAATTTTAAACATATAACTAAATGGAATAAACTCGCCCCAGTTCAGTAAACTTGTATCCCTTGTAACATGCTTATCCAGATGATTAAGTATCCTTTCAGTTAATTCCCTCTTATCGCTCCTATCTTTATTCTCCCCAAACAAAGTACGAACCAGCACAGATGTATAAAGAATAAACTGATCTCTCCCGGTAAAAAAATCTATCATCTTCAGGGCCTTTTCAATATTCTCCCTTCCTCCTTCTCCAGCAAGTCTTACTATTTCCTGAACACTGTTACTGACCTCTAAATGAAGTTTACCTGCCTTTATCCCCAGTTCTATCAGTTTATCCCTATCACCCTCTGCCATCTTTATTGCATTCCTTATTACTTCAAAAGAAGGCTGATACTGGCCTGTAATCTTTATCTGCTGTTTTCTATATCCCTCATCTTCCACAATGTCATAACACTCTTTCCTTAAAATATTCGATTTACTGTGTTCGTAAAGATGAAATAAATGAAAGGAATAGAATTTCATCGGATAGGAAAGGATACTTTCACCATAAACCTCGTATTCTCTCCACCTCCGGCAGAATTTAACTATCAAATCCTCTGCCTCTATGTAATAATCCTGTTTTTCCTTATAAACATATTCCCTGAAACTTTCATGGAATAACTGGTATCGTTTTTTACCTGACAGTTCATTAACTTCAAGAACTTCCTGCAGGGAATAAAGAACCTCTTCCATATCTCCTGTAGAAAACCCTGAGATTAATTCAATAAGTTTCTGTAAAAGGTAATCCTCTGCCGAGGCGAGGATATATATACACTTCAGGATTTGGCTTCCGTTCTTTAAACCGTTAAGTCTCTTTAATATATCATTATAAAAATCACTTATCTTTGAAGGCAGTTTATCTTCCAGGTTATTAAGATTGATTTCTCTATTTTCAAATGCCATACAGAGAAGTTTCATATAAAGAGGATTCCCGGCTGATTTCTTCTCTATAATATCAATATGACTATCTTCAAGGTTATACTTACTTACCACTTCATAGAGAATGGCTCTTATGTCTTCTCTCTTTAATCCCGTTATCTCCGTTTTCTCTTTATATTCAACATGAATCGGGTTATATAAACTGTCTATATCCGAGGTAAATCTTGTAGAATATATTATGGCTATATTATTATATGTTTCTGTTATAAGGTAATCTATAAGCCTGTCTTCTTTTCCTTCATCGATGCCGTCTATGAGAAGAATTATTTTACTTCCGAATTTTTCTGAGATAATATTTAATCTCTTATGAAGATTTTCCTTCATTTCTTCATTTGTGTTTCCTTCAGGTATTCCTGTAGAATAAAGATCTTCAAGCTTTTTTGATAGATAGGTAAGGAAAGTGTAAGGTTTTGAATGAACTGTTCCTCTTCTGATAAAATATTCGATAAAATGAATGTCTTCGTAAAGACGTGCCTCAGGCACGTCTTTACAGGGATCATAAAATTTACTTGATACTTCCTTAAACACCTGCGCAATAAGGGCGGATTTTCCTATGCCCGGCTCTCCTTTAATAAAAAGAAACCCTTTATTTGCCTTCTTTATAAAATCTTTTATCTTTTTCTTTTCTTCTCTTCTGCCTTTAAATACCTCCGTAAGTTCAAAAATACGCTGGCGGAATTCATCTGTTGTCTTTTCCTTCCATTCCTTCATTTTAATTATCTGAATAAATTCTTCATAAAGCTTTTTATCTTCAAAGTGCAGTGCATTCGGATAATGAAGGTAACTTACTTTTTTTTCTTTCTTTGCATCATTAAAAAATACATAATCTATAAAGTGTAGCCTGTCTTTAGAAACTTCCCAGTAAACCATTACAGGGAAAAGATCAAGAGATACCCCTCCCTCCGTAATAAGGTGAGGTCTGTTTTCCCTGTTTTCTATTCTGGTACTATTAAGCCATCCGGAATTAAGCATCCTTTCGAGCTTTGGAGTGAATTCTTTAATATCTTTTTCGCAATCTTCATCCAGTGGAGTTGCACCGTGGGCATATTTGTTTCTGAAGGTTATTACCGGTTTTGCAAGTTCTTCATCCCATGAAAAGAAATAATTGTAAAAATCTTCAAACATAAGAGGCGCAGAATATTTATAATTATTTTTAAAGAGGTATTCTTTAATCAATTTTGTTTTATCTTTTTCTTTGATAGCTTTATTGAAAACATAAATTTCCTTTACCTTACCATAACACAATTCAAGTTTCTCTCTCTGTTCTTTCTTTAACATTAAATAAAGTTCTTGAAATTGTTCTTCTGTCAGAGTCTGTGGAATTGCCATTTCAGAGAGGATTTCCCTGCTGAACATCTGCCAGTGTCCTAAGGCAGGTACTCTTAACCCTTCTGCAAGCAGACCTTTAATATTATCGGACAGATTTTTCAGAGTAAAATAACTTCCTATGATAAAAGCAGTATGAGTTTTTATTACTGTTTCAAATAAATCTATAAGCCTGTGTACCTTACGAAAGGGCTGGGTTTCTTCTTCAAAAAGTTCAACCATTTTGCTTATATGGGAATGAGACGTTTTATTCATAAGTCACCTTCCTTATATGAAATATCAGCACAATTAACCTTACAAAGGAAACTATCAAAGAAAGCAAATGATATGACTTTTTATTAATCTGTAATTATGAGCTATGTTAACACATTTTTATCTTACTTATATATTCGCACAGCACTGAAGCTGTAAGGAATAAGAACTGATTCTGTCTTTCTGTCTGATGCTTATAATATTTTAAAACAGATAAAGCAGTACAGAAAACACCTGCCAGATATTCATCAAACAGTTCTTCTTCCGTTGCTGCACCCGGATCATATACATAACTTCCCGCATATTTGCGGAGTTCCATAATTACTTCGCAGGCTTTTTTTAATTCTTTATTTATCTTTCTCGGGAGAGGTTTTGTTCTGCCAGCCGTATTTTCCATCAGAGTTTCTTCGAATTCTATATAATCTTTCAGTTCGATATCAAAACCAGAAAGTATCCAGTTTCTTATATAGACTTCCAGGAATATGAGGTCAAATACACTGTGCCCTTTTCTTGTTTTCCCGAAGTCTATAATCCATGGCATTTTCCTGTTATCAATCAACAGATTCAATACATGAAGATCTCCATGTATTACAGACATTTTGCCACTTATTACTTTATCCAGTATAGAATTGTATTTTAACAGTGGGTTAGAAAATTCTTTTTTATAGAAAGGAAATACTATCTTTTCATTCTTCGAAATCCCTTCAGACATGTCAGGGAAAGCATTTTTTACGGCTTCTTCAATTTGTTTATGACGATTTCCTGTTACTATTCCTTTTATGCTTACACTTTCATTTAATTGAAATCTTTCCGAATAATTCATAGACGGGTCTGTGGTTATATTAAGTAATACCCTTTTGTCCTTATCTTCCAGTTCAAAATTACAACCATCAACTTCTTTAAGGAGAAAATCTCTGATACATACTTTTGTGCCTTCTGTAATGGAATTGTATTCCTGTGTAAGTTCTTTAAGATTCAAAATTTTGAAATCTTCTCCGTTTATATCTGTTCCACTGACGATTTCCGAACCGGTATCAGGTTTTATATCAAGAGTCAGGGTGGCAGGGAAGAGGTAACCATATTCGGATATAAGAGTGAATTTATGGAAATTAGACTGGCAATACCAGCCGGGGCCCAGGCTGTCGCGTAACAGTTTTTCTATAATTTCTTTTATTTCCCTGACATTATTTTTCTTGTAATAATCCTTAAAAGAATATATTTTATCAGAACTGGAATATCCGAAACCGGCAAAGGTATAGTTTATACCTCCAAGGCCGCTTAATTCCGAATAATCGATTATCTTTGGAGTATTGGCCGGTATTTTTAATTTAACATAGGAATCGAAATTTTCTTTTTCCATCCTTACTTTCAGTGACGGCCCTATTTTTACCACCTGTAAATCATTAAGGGTATTATCTTTATCGTAAGGGAGAACGAGGAGAACGATAGCAGAACTGTAACCTTCTCCGAATTTTTTTAATATATCAATCCTGGGATAATCCTTGTAAAGATCACACAGGATATATCTCTGATTTTCTGAAACGGAAAAGCCGGATATTCCTATATCAAATATTACTTTTATTTTGAAAACGGTTTCTTGACCGGATGCAATATATGCTCTGATTATATTATCGCCGGGACTGTCGAATTTAACCGAAGTTTCTGCTTTTCCGTTTTTATTGCTTATACTGTAAGGTAACATAGTCGTATTCTGTTCTTCATCAGTAAGTTCAAACTCCACCTTTATATCCGGCATTGCCCTGCCTTTACTGTCATAAACCATGACTTTTACTTTTTCCTGCTGTCCTTTAAGGACTACATGTTTTTCTTCTCCTTTTTCTATACTGCAACCCTGTGATATTTCAAAGGCAATTTCTCTTATTATTTCATCTCTTGCCATGGTTTTTATATTTTTGATGATTTCTAAAGTACAGCCTTTTTCCATCATAAGATTGAAATAATTTTTAAGTTCTTTTCTTTTTTCTTTTTCATTTTTATCCATGCAGAATCTGAAGAGGCATTCTTCAAATAAAATGGAGAGTTTTTTGTTCATGCCTTTAATATTTTTTTCAGCAATATATAAACATGCATCAAAGACCTTCGATGGATTGACATCAGAAAAGAGATGGAGCAATTCAAGCAGTTTGACTTTAATAAAATAATGATAATCTCCGTAAATAAGCTTCAATATACAGTTAAATTCTCTTTCTCTTGTTTTTGTAAGATCACTTACTATACGGCTGCATAAACTTTTATAATCTTTTTTTATCTTTTTCTGTATAAATCTGTTCAGGAAATTGATTGTCCCGATAAAATCTATATCTTCCAGTTCCTGAAATATTCTTATGGCTTCAATCTGTTTTTCCGCTTTATCATCTGCTGTTATTTCCGCCACTTCAAGAGCCTGTTCCTCAAAAGTCAGAAGACTACGGAATTTACTTAAAATTATGCTGTAATTTACTTCTTCCGATCCTTCTATCATTTTATAAATTTCTTCTATAATCTCATCTCTATCAAGCAAATCTGAAATCAATCCCTTTTTTAATGCTACAAGGAGTTCTTCGAAACTATATATTCTTGCGACAGGGTGATAACCGTCTCTATCGAGTTCCAGTATAATATCAAAGACTTTTTTTCTCATTTTCCCGGAGAGATTTTTCTCTTCTGTTATTTTCCATAAACCGAGAATTAATTTTTTATGGAAGAGATAATTTTGCTTTACAATGGACTTTTTCGATATATCAAGAAGAAGATTGAAATATTCAGTTTTTTCTTCTGAAGAGAGGCTTTGTTCATATATTAACCTGCAGGTCTGCTCAACTGCCATACTTTGTTCCCAGAATGAGAAAAAATCATCTTCCAGCACTTTTCTTACAATTTGATTTACTTCATGTATCAATGGAGCTATTTCTTCTTCTATATTTAATTCCGGTTTCAAAAAAAGAAGCTCATATATGGCTTTTACCAGACTCTCTTTATATTCTATAAAACTGTATATCTCTTCAGGGCTTTTTTGCTGCTCACTGTAGTCACGAAGATAATTGAATAAGTCTTTTAAAATGTTAAACAGTTCTTTAATATATCTCAAATTATTTACATTGAATGATTGTTGCTCTTTTATAATATTACTTATAGAAAGGACTATAGCTGTTTTAATAAAGGTTTTATCCCACAGTGATAATATATTTTTGCACCATTTAATAACATCTTCAGGTTTTTTAAGGAAGAATTTTTCAAAAGAATAGATAAAACTTCTTAATGTCCAGAGATCAATTTGATCTCTGGATTTTTTGGAATCTATTTTGTGTAAGAAGTCTTCCAGGATTTTATTTGTGCCTTCAGGATCTGATAGATACCTGTGGCCGAGAGATGCAAGAGACCGTCTTTCAAAATGGGTGCCGTAATCAGCTTTTCCTTCTTCATTAAGGTATTTTGCCACTGCAGGAAATAAAATCAGTGAACTCATTGTAAAAGATGCTTCAAGCCATACTTCACAGAGAGGATCTTTAAAAAGTATTTTAAGTGTGCGGTATAATTTCTCCGGTAAATCTTTCAAATTAAGAAATTTATAACATCTCAGGAGTTTTGCAGACAGTATTTTATAGTATTTATTTTTTCCCGAAAGGGATATTATTTCTTCGGAGATTATATCAGATATTTTACTTTCATCGTCATTTTCTTTAATTTTTTCTGCTATTTTAGATGCAATTCTGGAAGATTTGTTTCTTTTTTTTACTTCCTCTTCAAGTGTTTCAATAATGGATGTTAAAAAAGATGAATTTTTAAGAGTTTCTACCATTTATAATTACCTCCCTGTAACGTTATATTTTCCTAAAAATTCTCGTTTCTTATTTACATTCCTTCTTACTTTTATCCTTTATCAGTTTTTTGCCAGTTAAAATAATTTCTTGTAAGGCGGAAACCCAGACAGACTGAATGACTTCCCTGTCTGTCAAAACGGCGGGATGATGATGTGCACAGATGAGCTATACTTCGCCAGTTTCCTCCGCGATGAATACGACTTTTTCCGGCATTTTTCCCGGCAGGATTATGTACAGGTTTT
>CALARM010000913.1 GCA_937888925.1 uncultured Synergistia bacterium
TCTTTAATTCCAGTAAAAAACTGTTCTTTTTAAAATCAAAAACTATATAATCATCGTTAAAAAATGTGCTTTCTATGTTATTAATATTTCCATTCATAAAATTCGCTTTTTTATCAGACAATTCAACACGGTAGATATTGGGAGCTTGTACCGGAAATATAGTAATTTTATCATCACTATTATAAAGAGGATTAAACAAAATAATTTTAATTTTTTTAGTATCAATATCATTTCTAAACAAAGCAATCGCATTATGCAAACCGTTTCTATAAATATAAGCACCATAGAAATTATCCGGGAGACCTGGAATAAACAATCTGCCCGGAAGATTTAATGCAGTTAAATCAAACAATATATTTCTGGATATACATGAGGCTGTATGCCAGTTACAGTCAGTACAATAAAGTGAAGCACCGGAGAATAAGACTGCTGCTACCATAAACATAATAATAACCGTCCTGTTAATCTTAAGAGATAGAATCACACAGGACAGGTATATGGACATAAAACATGAAGATAAATATAATAATCTGGTTCCCTGTGTATCTATATATGAAACTCCTAAATTAAAGACAGGTAAAATAGAAATAATAGAAGCAAAAATAAGAAATAAATAAAATTTTATCATAGCTCTATTATGTAAAATAGAAATGATTGAAAGGAGAAAAATCAGTGTCATTATTGCAATTAAAGCAAGAGACCAGTAAGTTTCAGAAACAGGTGGTAAAAAAACCCTGCACGGATAGGAAATCAGTCTCTTAAAACAGTCGAAGGTAAAATTACAATGAACCTTTGCGCCATAGCCTCCTATAAAGACTCCTAACTGTACATATCTGATCAGAAGATATAATATAAATACAATACCATATAGAAAAGGCAATAAAAAACTCTTCTTACATTCTGTTAAATAATAATATAACTCGCAGGAAAATATTATTAAAGGGTAAATAATGACAGATTCTTTAGAACTCAAAGCAACAAAAAATAAGAGAAGAGATATTATGATATAATATATTTTATTATTTGCCCTGTACATTAAATAAAAGATAAATGAAAGAAGACAGAAAAAAGTAGCAAAAAGGTCTGTTCTTCCTGATATCCATGAAACAGCCTCTGTATGAGAAGGAAGTGTTAGAAAGATAAAACCGGAAAATACGGGTATTGCCATTTTATGAAAACAGGTCAGATATGGCCTGTCAGTTAAAAATAAAGCTATTACATATACAAAAAATGCATTACAGCTATGGACTAAAATATTAGTTATATGATACCCGTAAGGATTTAATCCCCATAATTTATAATCAGCATACAGACTCAACATAATTACCGGTCTAAAAAAACCGCCATGTCCTCTAAACCACATTCTAAAAGGCCCGAAATTAGACACAGAATGGATAAGGTCGAAATCATCTGAAAGAAAAAAATCGCCCAGAACATTTGAATAAACTACAAATCCACTCACTATGAATATAAGAAATAAAATTACATATTTTCTCATATAAATACAGTTATGTCCTTCCGTCACGGCTTATACGTTATGAATCAAGCTTATGGTGAATAGTGAGTAAGTAGTGAGAAGTGAGACTGTCTGAGCACAAATTACGAGCCAAACAGTCTGGACCAGAAACTTTTTGGGCCTTCCATCTGTTCAAGAGTCTCTTCAATTTCCCGCTTTACATCCGGTACGGCAGTTTTCCTCAGGAGCTTCAGAGCCGGCACAGCGCTTTTATTTCCGATTTTTTTCAAAGATTTTATAGCTAACAATTTTACTTCAGTAGATTCTTCCTGCAACATATCAATTAAAGCAGAGGTAACCTCTTCATCATGTTTATTACCGAGTGCTTCGATTACAGCCAGTTTAACTGACAGATCATCTGTTTTCAGAGCTTCCACCAGAGGCTTTACTGTATTTTCATGACTTATTGTACCGAGTGATTTTACAATTACCATTTTTAAATCTTTTTCACCAAGGAATTTAATTAACATATTACAGGCAGAAGAATTTCCACTGGATGCAATTGTTTTTACCGCCAGTTCCTTTAGCTCCATATCGTTATGTTCCATAGCATGTTGAAACATATCAATCATATCTTCCGCCGGGCCAAGTTTATTTATAGTTTTAAGTATTTCTTTTTTTACCTCTATACATTGATTGGAAATAAATATATCATGCAAAAGAGAAATAGAATCTCTATCATTGAGTTTTCCCAGGGCTCTTATAATCAATTTCTGGAATACGGGATTACTGGTGTTCAATTCATTTCTTAATCTATCCAGACCGTTATCCGTTAAATGTCCTATATCAAAAAATATTTCTACAACAAGATCCTGTGTTATTTCATCTGCCCTGTTAAGTTCTTCTGCAAGAGGCAACAGAGATGAAGAACAGATAAAAAATATGGAATCCCTCATGACTTTCAGTGTTTTATCACTGTTATTTTTTAATTCTCTTACAAGAAATTTCACAGCCCTGTCACTTTTTATTTTGCCAAGACATTTTGCAGCAATTGTTCTTATACGCTCATTTTCACTCTGAAGGGCTTTTATCAGTTCATCAACGGAAGGTTCTCCGATTTTCATCAATGCGTCTGCTGCAAGCCTGTTTTCTATAACCTCTACAAGGGGTTTAACGGATGGTATCCCGATTTTCACCAGGCCATCTGCCGATGATGTGGCAACATTCAGGAATTTATCATCAAGTTTTTTAATAAGGACAGGAACAGAACGTTCATCACCTATCTCACCTATGGCAATAGATGCAAGTCTCCTCACATTTACATCACTGTCTTCTTCAAGAGCCTTTGTAAGTTCATCTAAAGCTTTCGGGTCTTTAATCTGTCCCAGAGACGTCGATGCAGCACTTCTGACTTCAGGATCTTTGTCATGCAACATTGTAATAAGACAATCAACAGCTCCGGCACCGGCTATTTCTCCAAGAGCCTTTATGGCAGATACCCTTGCTGTCTCATCTTTTAATGTTTCAATTAAAGGCTCCACTGCTATTTCAGAACCTATGTTGCCAAGTGCTTCGGAAACGGCATTTTTCATTCTTGTTTTAC
>CALARM010000914.1 GCA_937888925.1 uncultured Synergistia bacterium
AGTATCTGTGCCACTACTGCTTTTAAAGACACAGATATCATTGATCTTATCTGTCCCTGCTGTTCGGGAGGAAAGACATCTATAATTCTGTCTACTGATTTTGCTGCAGTATTTGTATGGAGTGTTCCGAATACCAGTCTTCCCATATCTGCTGCAGTAACTGCAAGAGATATAGTTTCCAGGTCTCTCATTTCTCCTATGAGTATTATGTCAGGATCTTCACGTATGGCTGCCCTCAGGGCAGATGCAAAGGATTTTGCATCTTTTCCTACTTCACGGTGTTCAATAAGAGCCTTATTACTTGTATGAACAAATTCTACAGGATCTTCAATTGTTATTATACTTACGTCTTTTCTCTGATTTATGTAATTTATCATTGCAGCAAGTGTTGTTGATTTACCGCTTCCCGTTGCTCCTGTTACGATAACCAGTCCCTGCTTGTAATCTGCAATTTCTTTTAATACAGGGGGCAGATTTAAATCTTCAAGATTCGGCATGGTCGTCGGAATTGTTCTGAAAACACCGCCGCAGCCGGTATTCTGTTTCAGATAATTACAGCGAAAACGGGTATATCCTTCAAGTTCATAGGAGAAATCAAGGTCTCCCAGCATTTCAAACCTGCTCCACTGCTTTTTATTACATATCTGAGTCAAAAGGTTTTTTACCCTGTCATTTGTGAGATTTGGTAAATCACTCCGGCGCATTTTTCCGTGAATCCTGTAATAAGGAGGAGAGCCTGCAGCCAGATGTAAATCAGATGCCTTTATTTTCAGCATAAGATGAAAAAGTTCATTTATATGATAATCTCCTGTTATTCCTGTTTGAATTACATTACTCATAGTGGTTTTCCTCCCTAATCTTTATATTCTACGGTTTTCCCGGCAAGCATTTCTTCTATTACAACCTGATCGTTTGCAGCCAGACGGGTTTCCTGGTCTGTTATTATACCTTCTTTATATAAAGCAAGCAGAGAATCTTCAAGAGTCTGCATGCCCAGGTGTCTGCTGGTCTGTACTACAGAAGGTATTTTAAAGGTTTTCTGATCCCTTACCAGATGGGCAAGTGATGGAGTTGATACTATAATTTCTACTGCAGGCACCTGTTTCCCATCTTTCGTAGGTATAAGTTTCTGTGAAATAATCCCTTTTAGCGATTCTGAAAGCATAATTCTTACCTGCGGTTGCTGGGCAGGAGGAAAAGAATCTATTATTCTGTCTATAGTTCTTGCAGCATTTGTTGTAGGCATGGTGCCAAGTACCAGATGGCCTGTTTCTGCAGCAGTCATGGCAAGCTGCATTGTTTCAAGATCTCTCATCTCACCTACCTGTATAATATCAGGGTCTTCTCTCATTGCAGCTCTGAGGGAAGCTGCAAAACTCCTGGTATGATGTCCTATTGCTCTCTGTCTTACATAACAATTTTTCATTTTATGAACGTATTCTATCGGGTCTTCAAGGGTTATTATGTGATCTTCTCTGTTTTGATTTATATGATCTATAAGAGCTGCAAGAGTTGTAGTTTTTCCGCATCCGGAAGGACCTGTTATAAGAATCAGTCCTGCATGGAGTCTGGTAAAACTATCTACAATAGGAGGAAGACGTAATTCTTTAAATGTAGGAATTCTCTGCGGTATTACACGGAATGCAGCACTCCATCCTCTCTGCTGCTGGTAAATATTTACACGAAATCGGAATGTATTATCATCTACTTTTAGTTCATAAGATATATCTATATTCTTATCTCCGTCAAATTTTTCCAGCTGTTCTGTTGTGAGAATTTCCTTCATGATTTGTTCACTTTCAGCTTTAGTTACAGGCGGAAAATCCAGTTTGTAGAGTTTTCCGTAAAGCCTCATAATAGGAGGAGAGCCGGCAGAGAGATGAATATCAGAGCCGCCTTTCATTAATACGGCAAGCAAAAAAGCATCAACAGTTCTTCCGTCCTGTAATTCTCCTGACATGACAGGCCTGTCTATAGCCGTCTCTCCTTTTGCAAGGGTAAACTCTCCGCCACAGTCCTGACATACTCTGATCCCGGCTTTATCTATGCTTTTTCTTTTATTACAGTCAGGACAGAGTTCATCAGAACACATCAAATATGTTACAACTTCACGACGAACCTTTACTTTTGCAGGGCTTTGATCCGTTTTTGTCATATTAATAACCATACCTTTCTTTAGTATTTATAAATCGTGACGCATGACGCGTGGTTTTCCATGTTGTGGTTGGAAACAGGTACAACTATTATGAAAATACATTC
>CALARM010000915.1 GCA_937888925.1 uncultured Synergistia bacterium
TATTCGACGGAGTTTCAGAAGGAAATGGATCACAGGCTATAGAATTATATGAAATCTTAATATAAAGGAGTTAATTTTATGTCATTAGAACGTGCAAAAGCATATATAGAAAGAATGAAAACAGACGCGGATTTTCGGAAAAAAGTCAATGAGTGTAAGAACACAGAGGAACGCACGAAAGTCGTGAAGGAAGCAGGTTTTGATTTTACAGCACAGGAGCTTAAATCATGTACAGACGAGTTAACTGATGATGAACTGAGTGCAGTGGCCGGTGGGATATTGCCCAGATGTCAGGGAAAGGTTCAGTTGTAGTTCAGGAGATAAACATGAATTACAGATTTATTATTTTAATATTAATCACTCTGTTTCTATTTAATCTTACTTCGTCTCTCTATGCCGGGCAGATCAGCCGGGAAAAAGAGCTGGAGGATTTTATTAACGAACTGGCGGAAAAGATCGTAAAAAACGATGAGCAGGGAACAGTAAATTTAATAGTAAAGAACCGGACCCTGGCAAAAGAAACCTTCTATGTCCTCTTTGCCTTTCTTGAGGATAAAATCAATAAAGGTATTAATGATGATGATACTGAAACGGCAGTTATACTGACAGGAATAATAGCTGCAGTATTCAGAGACAAACTGGGCGATGGTACCATGGATAAAAAGCTTCAGGCTCTGGATGAAAAGTGTGCCTCACATAACACTTTTTCTGATAAACCTGATAGTAATTCTTCCGATATATCTTCTTCAGGAAATCCCCTGGCAGGGGTCTGGTCTGATACAGGTTCCGATATGGATATAGTCGATGTAAATACCGGATCTTTCAAAAGTACTTCTTCATTTCAGTTCTGGTACGTATTCAGGGAAGACGGAACCTTCACCTATGTGGGCTACGGGTATAGCCCGGTTTCGAAAGGAATATGTTATACAGACGGAAAATACAGGGTACAGGGCAATAAAATAATTCTTTCCGAATGCACGGAAACGTGGAAACCATATCCCGGAGATAGTACTCCCGAATATAAAAACAGGCCCCTTGATAAGTTAAATGGTGCAGTTCTGGAATTCGGTTTTAAAGATAATTACAAAACATTGATGATTCCTGCACCATCCGATACTCCTCTTTCCATGGAGTGTTATTACAGGGTTGAAAAGAAATAACGGTTCTTAAAAAAGGTCTTCACATAATCTTCACAATTTCTTCACAACTTCTTCACAGGTTTATGATATAATCACTTTACCGTATGATAGAAGGAGGTATATATTATGAGTCTTGAGTCGGCAAAGGCATTTGTTGAAAAAATGAATACAGATGAGGACTTTCGAAATAAAGTAACTGCATGTAAAGACCCTGAAAGCAGAAGGGCTTTCGTAAAGTCACAGGGATTTGATTTCACAGCAGATGATATTACAGTGGTAAAAGGAGAGTTAAGTGAAGAAGCTCTGGAATCTATAGCCGGAGGAGGGTGCGGTCATTTTATAATGGATGGTTCACAGATATGCAGAGTGGTCTGGTGATTGTTTATTATGGAACAGGAGAAATATACAGTTAATGAACTTTTTAAAGAACTGATACCATATATTCCTCAGGAACTGGTATCTTCGGAAATAATTGAGACGATAAAAACTCTTAATCAAAAACTTCCGGCATCTTTAACAACTGCCGGCGGTTTTGAATGTCGTATTGGCAAAAATGAGCCTTCTGCAGACTGGCAGATATGTATCAATCTATCGGATTACGGAAGAGAAGTTCTTGCCGATAAAACAGACAGGGGGAAACTGGATGACAGTTTGTTTAATACCGTTCAGTGGCAGCATATTCGAAAATTTGCTTCTTACTGGTCAGACTCTGCATCGCCCCTGTATAAAAGAACAAATAATATATGGCTTGAGTTTGACCTTGAACGTCTGAAAGAAGAAGTCCCTGTTCCGGGATTGTTTTTTAATATAATGCCTGAAACAGAGGATTCTTCAAAAGAAGACATATGCGACTCTATTATTGATGGCCTGACATGTCTGGGAGGTAAATCATTAAGAAAGAAGATCAAGGATAATCTCCGGTTCTGCCTGCAGGGATTGCCTGAAGGTGCCGGGATTGTTTATGCCGCATTAATGATATCCAGAGATACTGAAGCTGTAAGAGTGGTAATTGATATTGATAAAGGAGTTATTAAAGATTACCTTGCCAGTATCAAATTTCCTGACTCAACACAGGAATTAATGGAACTTTTGGAGGAGTTGTCTCAATTTGCCGGTTTCT
>CALARM010000916.1 GCA_937888925.1 uncultured Synergistia bacterium
TACTGAGAAAATGTGATCCCAGGATGTACGGCTTTATAAAAAATATTATAGCAGGTGTTCATAAGAAGAAAAAATAGTAAAATGTCTGAACTCGGATGTGTCGGATTTTTCGGATGTATCGGATAAAGATTACCCCTGGTTTAAAGCAAAATCCGAAATATCCGAATTACCAGATCACACATCACAATACCATACATGGACATTTCTCAAGAACATGCTTTTCCCTGAGTATCCTCTTCAGAACTTTCCCTGTATAGCTTCTGGGAAGGCTTTCCATAAAGGTAACTTCCCTGGGGACTTTAAACTTTGCCAGTTTCTGTCTGCAGAAAGAAATAAGTTCCTTTTCCGTTACATATTTTCCTGCTTTCAGTACAATAAAGGCATGAACAACTTCACCGCGAAGATAATCGGGTTTACTCGTAACTGCAACTTCTGACACGGAAGGGTGTTTCAACAGAAGGTCTTCCACTTCCCTGGGGTAAACATTCATTCCTCCTGTGATGATAAGATCTTTTTTTCTGTCAACTATATAAAAATATCCGTCTCTGTCCCTTTTCCCGAGATCACCTGTATAGAACCATCCGTCTCTTATGGATTCCTCTGTTGCTTTTATATCATTCAGATAACCTTTCATGACTATAGGGCCGCGAACTATAATTTCACCTGTTATTTCATCAGGAATTTCCATACCATGTTCATCTACTATTTTCATCTCCACTCCCACAAGAGGTAAACCAATAGAACCTATCTTCCTTTCCCCGCGCAGAGGATTTACAGATGTTACAGGCGAACATTCCGTCGGGCCGTCTCCTTCTATTATGACACAGCCGAAGAAATCTTCAAAATCTATCTGAACCTGTTCCGGCATGGGAGCACCGCCTGAAACACATACGGAAAGACTCTTAAATCTATCCCTGTCAAGGTTTCTTCCGTAATAAAGAAGAGCACTGTAAATAGCAGGAACTGCCATGAACACTGTTACTTTATGTTCTTCAATAGCCTGTAATGTAAGTTGAGGAACAAATTTTTCCATAAGGACAAGTTTTGAACCGGATAGAAGACCTAAAACCATACATGCAGTCATAGCAAAAGAATGGAAAAGAGGTATTACTATAAGGAAACAATCCTCTACTCCCAGAACAACCACTTCATTTGTTGCTTTTGCATCATAGTAAATATTATTATGAGTTAACATGGCACCTTTAAGCCTGCCAGTAGTGCCTGACGTATAAAGCACTGCAGCTATATCATCATCTGATACGGGATAAAGAACCGGTTCTGATGAATTTTCCCTGATAAGGGATTCATAGGATATTATTTCTTCCCTTTTATTTTCAGCACCGAAAACTATTATATTCTTCAGTCCCGGCAACTTATCTTTTATTTCCAGTAACGAAGGAAGAAAAGGGGAAGCTATGATGATAGAAGAAACTCCTGAGTGTTCAAGAACAAAGAGAAGTTCCTCATTCTTGAAAAGAAAATTAACAGGTACAATTGTACCGCCGCATTTTAAGACAGAAAAAAAACCTGTAACAAATTCAGGCATATTCGGACATACAAGAGCTACATGTTCTCCATATCCCACACCGAGAGACATAAGCCCTCTGGCAAGTCTGTTTGTTAATTCTTCGAGTTCCCCGTACGAAATACGTCTGTCTTTATATATTAAAGCTATAGCTTCCGGTATATTCTGGCTGTGTTCTGTTATAATTCTGGCAAGATTCATTTAATTACCCCCCTATTACTGGTCGTGATGCGTTATGCACGGGTATAATCCCGTTACGCCGTTACGAGTCACGGATGAAATTTATTCTATTAAAAAAATAAAAGTCCTTCCTTATAGATTATCTTTAACAGGATTTAATTAGTCAATATAGAAATATACAATGAAGGTTAATTCATTTAAGAGGTACATATGGAACCGGCAGAATATAAAGATCTAAAAGAAAAATATGACAGTTACATACAGAACGCTCCTGATGGTATCTTTGTTGTAAACAGCAAAGGAAAATTCCTGGAAGTCAATAATGCTGCCTGCAATCTTACAGGCTATTCATCTGATGAACTGCTCAGGATGAATATAATGGATCTTATCCCCCGTGAAGGCTTCAAGAAAGCACTCAGACATTTTGCAAAAGCCAGACGTAATTCAAGAACAAGCAGAGAATTATCATGTAAAAGAAAAGATTCTTCTTTATGTTATCTATTAATGGAAGGTGTAAAGGTAGGGACAGATAGATATATAGGATATTGCAAAGATATAACAAAAAGTAAAGAACTTAAAGACGAATTGATAAGAACGAGGGAATTTCTTAATAATATTATCAATGCAGTGGCAGATCCTATTTTTGTAAAAGATGAGCATCATAGATGGATAGTACTCAATGATTCTTTCTGTAAGTTCATGGGCTATAAAAAGGAGGAACTGATAGGGAAAACCGATCATGATTTTTTTCCTCCGGAAGAAGCAAAGGTCTTCTGGGAGAAAGATGAGCTGGTTTTTTCTTCGGGAGAAGAAAATGAAAATGAGGAATATTTTACAGACTCGGGAAATATAACCCATACGATACTTACGAAAAAATCTGTTTTTACAGATAAAGACGGGGAAAAAGTCCTTGTAGGTACCATAAGAGATATTACAGAAAGAAAAAAGGCAGAAGAAGAACGAATAAGGCTTGCAAGGGCAATAGAACATGCAGCAGAATGTGTCATAATTACAGACAGTCATGGCTATGTTCAGTATGTAAACCCTGCTTTTGAAGGGATTACCGGTTATAAAAAAGAAGAAATTCTTCAGAAAAGTATTTTCGTTATAGAAAATAAAAAAATGGATAAAAACTATTCTGATGAAATATGGGCAATTATAAGTAAAGGACATGTATGGACAGGGAATATTATAAACCATAAAAAAGACAGAACGCCATATGAGGTAGAAACATCCATATCTTCTATTGAAAACACGTCAGGCGCCGTTATAAATTATATCTGTGTTGCAAGAGATGTAACAAATGAAAAAAGACTGGAGAGACATGTACGTCAATCTCAAAAACTTGAAGCAATAGGGACACTCGCCGGTGGTATAGCTCATGATTTCAATAATATCCTGGCAATCATGATGGGGTATACGGAACTTGCCCTGAGAGATATAAAAGAATCAAGTATTACAGTGAAAAAACTTGAAGGAGTATTGAAGGCAGGTGAAAGAGCAAGGGATCTGGTAAGACAGATTCTTGCCTTCAGCCGTCAGACAGAGAAAGAAAGAAAACCGGTAAGAATCAGCCCTATTATCAAAGAAACACTGAATTTCCTGAGGGCATCTCTGCCTTCAACCATTGAAATCAAGAAAAATATAGAAGCAAATTCTATGATACTCGGTGATCCCACACAGATCCATCAGATACTTATGAATCTGTGTACAAATGCTTCCTATGCGATGAAAGACAGAGGAGGGATACTGGAAATCACCCTTAAAGAGATTGAAATAGAAGAAGAAGATATCCGTAATTATCCTGATTTAAGCCCCGGTACCTATGTTAACCTCATTGCACGTGACACAGGATGCGGTATAGATGAAGTGACAATGGAAAGGATCTTCGAACCTTTTTTTACGACAAAAAAACCGGGAGAAGGAACAGGTATGGGACTTTCTGTTGTGCATGGAATTGTCAAAAGTTACGGTGGAACTATAACAGTAACAAGTGAGGAGCATAAAGGAAGTACTTTTTCTGTAATACTTCCCAAACTTGCCAGCGGAACAATTGCAGAACCGTTGGTATTCAAACCACTTCCCAGAGGGCATGGAAATATATTATTTATTGATGATGAAGAAGAACTGGCAATACTGGAGAAAGAAAATCTTGAAGAGCTTGGTTATAATGTAACTGCTGTCACAGGCAGTGTGGAAGCTTTAAATCTCTTCAGAGAAAATCCGGGACACTTTGATTTAATTATAACCGATCATACTATGCCTTTTATTACAGGACTCGAACTTATAGAAGTAATTAAAAAGACCAGTCCTTCTATGCCTTTTATACTTACTACAGGATTCGGAGATCTTATTTCAGATGAAAAAGCCAGTGAAATCGGTATAAAAAAACTGATTAAGAAACCATTCAAGCTATATGAACTTGCAGAGGTAATAAGTGATATATTAAATCGTGACGCGTGACGCGTGACGCGTGGCGGGTGGCGATATATGACAGAAGAACGTTATTCAGGAGAACAGAGAAGAAGATTTTACAGAATAAAATACCCTTTTATAGAAAGACCGGAACTTACTTTAGATAATAAGTCATATCAGGTTATAGACATCTCTGAAGGAGGAGTCAAATTCTTCTCTCCTGTAACGACATTTAAAGTCGATGAATATATAAAGGGTTCCATAAAATTCCATGACGGAGAGATTATATCGGTAGAAGGGCATGTATTAAGATTACAGAATAAACGGGTTATAATTCTTCTGGATAGAGGAATCCCCCTTCAGAGAATATTAAAGGAACAGAGATTTCTGATAAAGAAATATGCAGGGTTCAGATAGAGGTGACTTATGGCCGGGAATACTGACAGTGAACCTGTTAAATTTGATTTTGAATCAACCAGAGAAGGCTGTTTTACTGCCTTTATAATTGTCGGACTGCTTATAATGTGCCTGGGATTGGGAGGCAAACATGGTAACCCTCCGCCGAATCCAACCATAATCCTTGCAGGGCTGGCTACAGGTATTATAGCCGCCATGGCCAGATTCTCTACTGATGACTATATGACATTTGACCCCGATACAGGTTATATCCTTCTGAGCAATCAGTTCCTTTTTGTTAAAACAACAACCTTTCTGTGTCCGATTAAAGATTTACTGGAAATAAAGCTGGAAACTTCACAGAGAAGCAGCAAATCAGGTTCTTATACAGATTTTTTTATTCAGGTCAGAATACCGGGTTATGGCATAAGAAAAGATAAACAGGTTGTATCAATGGGAGCGACACTGGGTTATCAATTTAATAGTTCTGTGGCAGATTTGAGAAGTAAAGCATTGAGAATTGCAGAAATGGCCGGATGTAAAATAATGTACAGTGAAAAAATTGAGCCTTCAAAAAGAAAACAGCCTGGAAAATTACAAAAAGAAGAAAAGAAGAAAGAGTTCAAGCCCTATTCACCACAGTATGGTACACACACAATCAAGAAGGGAACCAGGAGGATAGAATTTAATAATTTCCTCAGAAAGCCTGAAAAAAAGCCACCCCCTCTCCCAGAAATAAAAAGCGATTTTATAGAAAGCGATTTCACTGCCGATTATGGCAGCAAAACATGTAAAGAATGCGGTGAGAAAAGCCCGGATAATTGCCAGTTCTGTAATAATTGCGGCGCCGTACTGTAGTCGTAACGCGTGACGGGTGGTCCGTGATGCGTTGTTTCATCGGGTACCGGGCGAACACAGGGGTTTACCCCTACTCACTAATAAATCTTATCATCAACCATTTCGCCGGAAGCTCCGGCATTTTCCATTTCACTTTCCAGCATCTGGTCGAAATCATCTCCCATGTCTTCACCCAGTTCTTTTCCCATTTTTTTTGCCCATTTCATTACCGATTTCGGATCATTTTCATCAATACCCGATAGTTTCGAAGGATCTGCAAGGGATTCAAGACGGGCTTCTTCCGATTTCGGTACGGAAAACATAGATATTAATTTTTTTAAATGTTTACTTTTACATACAGGACAGGATTTATCAGCTTTAATGGTTCCAACTCCCTCAAGAAGGGAAAACCTTTTTCTGCAGTCCTGACAGGAATATTCATAAATAGGCATTTAAAACACTCCAGTACAATTTATTGTGAGTCGTGAGTCGTGAAGGGTGCTTTCACTCTTCACCCTTCACCCTTCACGATCTCCTACCTGACACCGCATAGTTCCTTATACAGATTATAAACTATTTCAACATAGTGCTGTGTCTCAGCATAAGGGGGAACTCCACCGTAATCCTGAACGGCTCCCATACCTGCATTATATGCGGCAAGAGATAGTTTTATCTGTCTTTCAACATCAAATCCGGAAAAATAATCCAGATTATGTCTGAGTATTTGAACAGTTCCTCTTATGTTCTGCACGGGATCATAGGAATTGTATACTCCAACCTCTCTGGCAGTACCGGGCATAAGCTGCCCTAACCCCTGGGCGCCTGCACAGGAAGTAGCATGAATATCAAAGGCAGACTCGCAGGCCACAACTGCAACAACAAACCGTGGCTCCACACCATACTGACGGCAGTAATAAAGTATACTCAGAACTACTGCATCAAGCTCTTTATCAGAAAGGCCGGGATTATATTCCAGGATTTTTGACTTGTAGGCACCGATGTATTGCTTTGTATAAGGATCATTCATGTTCGGTGTCGCCATAACAGCAGAAAAGCTAAAGACCAGTATGGATATTAACATAATAAATGTTATAAAATATTTCATTATCTTACCCCTTTTCAGTGAGCAGTGACCGGTGAAAGGGAATTGCTTTTCTATTCACCCTTCACTCTTCACCCTTCACAACTCTAAATATTTCTTCCGAAGGTATTTTTCCTTCTCTTAAAATGTTCACTTTCTCTCCTGTAACATCTACAATAGTAGAAGGTACACCATATGTAATCTCTCCTGCATCCAGTATTACATCTACTTTATCTTCAAAAGCAGAAATAATTTCATCGATTGTAAAAAGGTTTTCTTCACCAGACAGATTGGCACTAGTTACGGCAAGAGGTTCTCCCGTATATTTTAATAGGTCCAGGGCAATCTTATAATCGGGGATCCTGATAGCTACAGAGTCTTTCCCGCATGTTGCAGGTGACGGATGGCATTTCAGGACAAGTGTAAGAGGACCTGGCCAGTACTTTTCAGCAAGTAATCTGGCATAAGTGGGGACATAACCTGAAAGTTCATACATTTCCTTTATATCATGAACCATGACAGGCAGGGGTTTTAAAGGGGAACGTTCTTTAATTTTATAGATC
>CALARM010000917.1 GCA_937888925.1 uncultured Synergistia bacterium
GAAATAATCAGATATGTAATAGAACAGAAATTGATAGATGGCCGGGGATGAACTATGAAGGAGGAGTATTTTATGAGTTTAGAATCAGCCAGGGCATTTCTGGAAAGAATGAAGACAGATGAAGACTTTAGAAATAAGGTAACTGAATGTAAAGATTCAGAGACACGTATAGCCTGGGTACAGCAAGAGGGATTTGCTTTTACAGAAGAAGATATAAAGGCGTTGAAGGTAGAGCTGACAGATAGGGAGCTACAAGATATATCTGCCGGTACTACAGGTTATTGTTTTATTTTTGATACCGGTCAACACCCCTGGTAGATTATAGTCTACCAGGTTAAATTTTAAGGTTATGGATTATGGGTGTCAGGTTTAATATTATTAACCCAAGATTCATAACCTTAAAAAGGCTTGAGCAGTTTCTACCTATTTTCCTGGATATAAACATCTTCCCAGCCCCAGGAAAAGAAATATGTTTTTTTGTCCAGTAAATGAAAATTTCCCAGGGGATAACCTATAGATATAATTCTGGAGCCTTCTTTTATTGAATTTATTATTTTTTCAGCGAGTTTTTTTCTCAGTTCCTGATTGAAGGTAAGACAATTCATATAGAATATAGTACCTTCCGAGAGGTCTTCTTCTAAAAAATCTCCCTCTATAAACCTGATATGTTCAAGTTTCATTTCCTTTGCTATAAGGTTGCTTTTTTCTATGAAATAAGACACAAGATCAATGCCGGTGCTTTCTATATGAAAATAAATATTTGCAAATAATGTGACATTTCCTGTTCCTGAGCCAAGATCAAAGAAGACATCATTATCTTTAACCTGTACTGTGTTAAAAATAGAAATGGCTGTAGAATAGGGAGTTTCTCCATAGGTGAGAGAATAACTTGGCCGTTCCATTTCTTTTTCTGTAACCCGCGCCATATTTACAGGGCTTTTAAGAAAATAATATTTTCTAAGCAATGAATTCATTTTCCTCAATTCTTTACTTCGGAGAATAAAAAATTTTTCATAGAAATCATTCAGAAAAACAAAAAAGAAAAATTTAACTGTCATAAAGGCACTGTAAAGTAGACCTTTCATGAGATAAAAGATATAGATTTTAAATGGCGGACGTACAGGTGACGTATTATGAGGGCAATAATAACATAAAAGGCTGTCATGTTCTCCTGTATCACAGTCATGACATATTTTAAGAATGGATTTCGGCCTTAAGAGCAGATAAACAGGTATACCGCCTATGGGAAAAAATACACATAAAAGACACCAGTAATAACCGTTAAGTCCCCTTCGGTCTGCATCCTGAAACACCCAGATGCCGAGAAAATAAAGAAAAACACAATAACATCCGTAGAGGATATAGTTTAAAACAGTTTGTAAAAGAGGATTCTCTGAAATCATTTTTTATTTAATATTTCGAAGATTTTTTCTCTGTTATGTCTGGCATTGGGAAAGTCAGGTTCCATATCTATCACTCTATCATAACATTTCATTGCTTCTTTATAATTCCCCATTTTATATAAAGTAAGTCCTTTGTTGGACAAGCCGTCTAAATTCTCAGGAGAGATTTCTATGGCTTTATTAAAACATATAATGGCTTTTTTATACTTGCCGAGAATATATAAAACATACCCTCTGGCATTCCACGCATCAACAAACAGAGGATCGAGAGATATGGCCTTCATATAACATCTGATGGCTTCTGCATATATTTCATCATATGGCAAATTATATGCATTAAGAGAAACAAGCAGTTTTTCTCCTCTGTTATACCAGTAATATTTATCTCTGTTGATTAACATTTTAGTGAATAGTGAGTAGTGAATAGTGAGTAGAAATTATCCGGTTCTACTCACCACTCACTTATCCGTTACTACTGTGCTCCCATTTTTTTTAACTTTGCTTCCAGCGCATTCTTAAGAGCAGTATTATTCTGTTCTTTTGCAATCTTAAGAGCTTTTTTGAAATATTCTATGGCTTTCTGTTTATCACCTGCAAGTTCGAAGGAAGACGCAAGCCCCACATAGGCTTCTGCATTATTGGCATCAAATTTTAACACTTTATTGAACTGTTCTATAGCAGGAGAAGCCTGTCCCTGGACATTATATATGTAACCGAGGCCGTAATGACAGAGAGCAAGTTCTAACTGTTTTGCTTTTATTTCTTTCTGGTTAAATCCTGATTTACCTGACAGTTCCTTTGTATATAAATCTATGGCAGTTTTATAGGCCTCTGTGGCTTTAGGAAAATCTTTCTTTTCTCTGAAATAATATTCGCCCAGATTACTGTAGGCAGAAGCATTTTTCTTATCAAGTTCTATGGCCTTTTCATATTCTCCGAGAGCATTCCCTGTTTTACCTGTATAATAATATGCGGCACCAAGAAAATTATGTAACTCGGAATTTTTCGGATCTATCTGAAGTGCTTTTTTGTAGCAGTCCACAGCAAGAGACATTTTCTCGTTTGCTTCTGCTTTATTTCCTGAAGAATTCAGTGCTTCTCTTGATTTTTGATAATAAATATGTCCCATATCCTGGTAGGCAAGCACTTCCTCTTTACCTTTTGCCACTGCTTTTTTATAATATTCAAGGGCTTTATCAAGTTTATCTCTGTAATAATAGACTTTACCCATATAGGTATAGGCTTCTGCTATATCAGAATTCAAATCCATTGTATTTTTCAGTTGTTTTTCCGCATTATCCAGTTCACCGAGTTTCACATAAATAATACCGAGAAGCAGATGTCCTTCAGGATATTTACTGTCTGCTTTTACTGATTTTTTTGCTTCCTCCAGAGCAGAAGACCAGTTGTTTTCTTTTATAAATTCTCCCGCTTTCTGGGCATGTATTCTTGCTTCTTCCCTCTGAGAATCTCCGGCAGAAAGTGCTGCTGACGGGATTATTATGGCAATCAGGACAAGCAATATACAGGATATATATTTTCTCATAACTGACCCTCCTTACTCTGTGGTATATCTGCTTTTATCCAGAGGCGGCAGATCCCTCGACAGTTGTTTTACTTCTCTTATAATCCATCTGAGATCTCTTTCTTTAAGGTCCGAATAGGCAGGTAACTGCAAAGTGTTTTTCATAGATTCCGCATTGGGACAATGAGAATATTCTTCTGAGAAGAGCTCAAGTGTCGGACATATATCTATATGAAGATTACAGAGATCAATACCTTTCCTTATAGCTCTCTGGCTGAGGGTATAGGCATCAGATACCCTTATACAGTATTGATAATAATTTGATACTGCTCCGGGAATTATCCTTGGAAGCATAATAGAGGGGATATCTTTTAAAGCATTATCATATTCATGAGCATTTGATCTTACAAGGTCATTATAATGGTCGAGCATTTCAAGACCTCTTATGCCGAATTTTGCCTGAATGTTTGTAAATTGTTTGCAATATCCCTTCGGAGTGGGGAAAAGGGGACGGAATTTTTCCCATGTCTTTATAGTAACCCTGTTATAATCACCTGTAAAAGAATAGGCATAAAGTATGGGAAATCCTGAAAAAAAGAAGGCCTTTGGACCGAGAAGTTTTGTTTCTATATAATCCATAAAGATTTTCTTAAAGAGTGGGAATTTCTGTGGAAGTGGATGTGCATAAGACTGTTCCCTTACCTTTGCGGCAATATTCGGGTCAGATGTCATTGCCATAGAGCCGCCGAAACAATTTATGCTTTTTAAAGACTGAAAACTTGTAAAAGCGGCTTTCCCAAAGGTTCCGACCTTTCTGCCTTTATAGGTTGAGCCCATTGCATGGGCACAGTCTTCTATTACGGTCAGGTCATGACGGTCTGCTATTTCCATGATTTCATCCATTTCACAGGGATGACCGTAAACATGAGTAGGGACTATTACTCTGGTTTTTTCTGTTATGGCAGCTTCAATCTTTGCCGGGTCCATATTATATGTATCAGGTTTTATATCTATAAATACGGGCTTTAAACCTGCAGCCTTCGCCATAGCAGGCACTACCCAGAAGGTAAGAGCAGGGAATATAATCTCACTGCCTTCCGGTATATCCATGGCTTTTAAAATATAATAAAAAGCCATACGGCCATAGGATGCCGGAATAGCATAAGGTACTTCCTGATACATAGCGAAATCTTTTTCAAATTCCTGTATCTCCGGCCCTTCCAGAAGATCTCCTTTCAGATATGATGACATAAGAATTAACAGGGTGCCAGGCGCCATTCTGGCACTGTATCGGCTGATAGCTCTCATAAATTTTCCTCCTAAAAACATATTCAATCATAATGTTCGTAATATATGACGACAGAATGACTAAAAATAATTACTGAGATAAGCATAAGTAATATATATTCTCTCGTGACGCGTAACCCGTGCCGGGAAGAAAACATTTATTATACACTTATGCTCAGGTCAGTAAGTTATTATAACATATGAGTCCATACCTTGCACAGGGATTTTTGGGATTTTTGGGGATAACAGGATTGTCTCTTAAAAGATATAACACAGAATGCAGGAAATTTTATTATTCCTGTAGAACGTTATGAAAATAAATATAATATAACTGAAATATAAGATGTTTATGGAGTAATATTTTATGAGTAACAGCAGTAATATAACCATACTGGAAGCTTCTCTTCTTACAGGTAAGAGTCAGAATACCATTTACAAATATATTGAAAGAGGAACCCTTTCAAGTGACAAAAAGGTGATTAACGGTAAAGAGTATATGACTGTTAAGAAAGCAGATATAGAAAGAATTTTTAATATTATCTGTACTGATAAAGACAGTAAAATTAAAGAAGATTTGAAAAATATTGATAAAGGGGAAGATGTAGTAAAAGGCAAGGAACATCTTACTGCAGAAAAAGTCAGAGAAGTAATGGAGGAGTTTTTTTCTACCAAACAGGCAGAGCTTGTAAAGCCGGTTGAACAGCAATCTTTATACAGGCTCGGAAGAGTTGAACAGGAAAATCAGTTTTTAAAAGAAAAATTAGAAACATTACTTGAAGAAAACCGGAAATTGCAGGAAGAAAGTCAAATATTTCAGAAAGAACTAAAATCCTTACCTGTTCTGGTTGAATCTATGAAAGAACTTGGGCCTGTCAGAGAAGAAAACCTGAAACTGAAAGAAGAAAATCATATGCTTCAGGATGATTTAAAATCCCTGCCTGCTATGTCAGAAGCAATAAAAAATCTGGAAAAAGCAAATATTACATTACAGGAAGAAAACCGGACTTTGCAGGATAATTTAAAAAACTCACC
>CALARM010000918.1 GCA_937888925.1 uncultured Synergistia bacterium
GATCTATCTGTGACGGATCTATTTTTACAGGCCATAGATGTGCTTCCGGTATCCAGGCAAGATCAATATCTTCGCCTATAATCCTTCTGAGCATTTTTAACATGCTTTCCACTGTTTCATTCAGATCAATTATTCTGGGAGAAATAGTCTGCTTTCTTGCAAAGGCCAGCAACTGTCTTGTAAGGGCTGCAGCACGGTATGTAACATTATTGATTGTCATGAGATTAGTGCAAGCAGGATGGGACTCTTCGATTTTATCAAGAGCCAGTTCTGCAGAACTCAGTATAATACCGAGTATATTGTTAAAATCATGGGCCACTCCTCCTGCCAGACGGCCTACAGCCTCCATTTTCTGGGCCTGCATGAACTGGGACTGCAGCTTTTCTTTTTCTTCCTGAAGCTGTAAATTCTCTGTAATATCTCTTTTTACAGCAATATAGTTGGTAATAGTTCCGGAAGAATTACGCACAGGAGATATTGTTGTTTCTTCCGTATAAAAGGTGCCGTCTTTTTTTCTATTAATAAACTGACCTTTCCAGTTATTACCTCCTTTGATTGTATCCCACATGTTGCGGTAGAATTCTTCGTCATGTTTCCCGCTTTTAAGAATGTCTATGTGTTGCCCTGTTACATCTGTACGTGTATAACCTGTTATTTTTTCGAAAGCAGGATTTACATACTGAATATACCCCATACTATCAGTAATTACTACTATTTCACCTGACTGTTCTATAGCAGAAACAAGCATTTCCCTTTCTTTTTCTATGATTTTTCTTTCAGTAATATCCAGGACTATACCTGTATAACGTCCTATCTGTCCTTCTGTATCAAAGACAGGTTTTCCTCTGGACATGAGGGTTCTTTCCGTGCCATCTCTGTCAAAGACGCGGAATTCAAAATTCAGTTCTTTCCCTTTCTCCCTGGCCTCGATGACTGTTTTTTCAGCATGTTCTCTGTCCAGGGGGTGCACTATATTTCTCCAGGCTTCATAAGAAGGTCTACAGCTATATGGTTCTATTCCATAAACTTTCCACAGTTCTTCTGACCAGATATTTTCACCTGTATGAACATTCCATTCCCATGTGCCTGCCTTTGCCGCATCCATAGCAAGGCTCAGTCTTTCTATATGGGAACGGATTTTTTCTTCTGCCATTTTTCTTTCTGTAATCACATCAAAGACTGCAACAAAATATTCTCTTTCAGGAGAGTAAACAGAAACAGAAAACCACATATTCAGTGTTTTCAGATAAGTTTCAAATTTTTCAGGTTTTCCTGTCATGGCAACCCGGCCATAGATGCCTAATAGTTCAGGGTCTATTTCTCTTATGTTCGGTATAACTTCAGAAACCTTTTTACCGGTAACATTTTTAAGACCCGTCTGCTGTTCAAAGGCATCATTTACTGCAAGATATATAAAATCTACGGGACGGCCTTCTTCAAAAATCATTTTACAGTAGGCAAATCCATTGAGCATATTTTTGAAAAGAGAGCTGTAGAGTTTTTCGCTTTTCTCCAGAGCTTCCTGTGCCTGTCTCTGGGACAGTGCTATAGCTATCTGATCTGAAACACTTTCCAGAAATTCAAGGATTTCCTCTGTGAACATGCCTTTTCTCCTGTCATTTATCTGAAGAAGTCCCAGTGTTTCATTCCCTGTGCGAAGGCGAAAAAGGGCAACAGACTCATAGCCTTCTCCGTTACATCTGTTTCTTGTTCTTGCCTGCCTGTCTTTCTCTGTGGTGGAAGCAAGTAATTCTGTTGTACAGTTTGTCCAGAAACTGCCTTTTTTTGTGAAAAATGGTAGAGAAGGATTAAAACGTCCGCATATGACATTCCCGCACATACATTCAAGCACAGGATAACCTTTTTCATCTCTTTCTATCTGACCATACATATTTTTTGTACAGAGAGAATTTTCAAGAAGAACAAACTCAGAAGGAAATCCCTTTGTTTCAAAATAGGGATAATCATCACCGTCTTTCAATCTTACTCCTATTGCCTCACATCCTGTCCATTTCTGGATAAAACCTGTAATATTCCTTATAAGCTCATAAGTCTTATCCTGTCTGTTGAGAAGGCGGAGCAGTTCCACCATGTTTTTACGTTCCCACAGGTATCTTTCATCCTGTCTCTGGATTTCCCTCTCCTCTATAGTCATTTTAATTCTCCTTATAGCAGTTTTCTACAAAAGACTTTATTGAATTTACTGTTTAACTGTTTCATAAAGAAACAATTCTATTTTATAAATTTTTATTGTATCCATCATGTATATTGATGGTTCGTTACATATTTCACCTGATATATAACAGTAAAAATCTTTACCGGGTTCATTTATAAGCTTATTGCGAACATCAGGGAATTTATCCAGGCCTGTTAAAGCAAAAGATCTGTCTGAAGGTGTGGGAACTGTTCCTCCTCCTTCATCAATAACAGGTATAGCAGGGATTGCTTCATTAAATATAAATGTTCCCCCTTCAAGGTTTGTATATTTTACCGAACCACTTCCCTGGTAAATATTTACCCCGTCTGTTATTATTTCGATTTTCTCGACTGAGATTGTGTCTTTATTACTTATTGTGCCTGAAATAAATACAGAAAATTCTTTCCCCGGTTCTTTCATGATTTTATCTTTAACGTCGGGAAATTTATCCATGCCGGATAATAGATATATTTCCTCGCCCGGCGAAGGCGGGGTGACAGAAGGTTCTGATGAGTTAGTTCCCGTATCTGAAGGTAGCGGCCCGTCAGGTGTAGAGAAGTTTACGTGGAATATAAATGAACCATTTTCATATTTTACCTTTCCCGGCCAGTCTATAGACGGTTCGGGAATTAACTCTACTGTTTCAATAATCAGTGATTTCCACCCCTGACTATCACTGATTTTCCCTGTAACAAAAGCTTCAAAATCTTTCCCCTGTTCTTTCATGATTTTATCTTTAATCTCAGGAAACTTTTCTATACCTGTAAGAATATATTTTTCCTCTGTTACTGCAGGAATTGTTGTACTGACAACAGGGGGGGAGGCCTCTACCGTATCTTCTCTGAGAGGTATGGGAGTGCCTTCCGGCAGAGGAACAATCTGTTCGTAAGAAGTGAATATAAAAGTTCCGTCTTCATATGTGATAAGTCCTGAACCCTGAAAATAATTCTGAGAGTCTGAAAAATCTATGTCTATTACTTTTACCTCTCCTTCCTGAAGAGTTATATTTTCTATAAATTTAACAAAACCATTTACCGGATCAACTGCAGTAAGAGTAAGAGTCTCACCTGCCGGAACCCTTGGAAATTCATAATAACCTTCTCTGTCTGTTATTGTTCCCATATCATAATAGTTTCCGGGGATAGATCCTGTAGAAACATTATCTGATATACTCTGTGGAGGTTTTGCCGGAACCACTTCAGGATCTCTGGTTGATACGAATAATTGTATATCCGGAATTCCTTCTTTTGTTACGCCGGAAGATAGTCTGTAAACCTGTCCTTTTATTGTAGATACGGGGCCTTCCGGTACGACCTGAACAGTACCTGTAGCAGTTTTTTCTTCTGATTTTATTTTTGCCAGTACTCTGCCAGTTCCTGTTCCTGTAGCTTCGAATAGTCCGTAAGGTGTGATAGAGCCTATATTACCTTCATTACTGTTTACAAACCATTCTACCTGTTCCGGAGGCACTTCAAAAACCTGGCCGTTCCCGGAAATACCATAGGCATGATAGAGGAAAAATCCTCCCACAGGAATTACCAGGTTCTGTGGTTTTATAAGAATTTCTGAAAAATCAGACGGAGGCGTATTGTCTGACGGTATTATAGTTTCAATCGCGACAGAGCCAAAACCACTGTGAGATGTAGAACCTGAAGGGTCCAGAATAACCGTATTGTTCTGTCCGTAATTACATGGAGTAATACCGTTGAATACAAACCATCCTCTGTTATCGGTACTGGTAGAGTTTCCGCCGCCTAATGTCACAAGACACTTTACAACAGGCATATAACCTGATGGAGCCTGTGAGACTTCATCTATAATGATAAGACCTTCCTGCATTTTTAAGCCATTCTGCCTCTCCGTTCTGAGAGAAGAAACAGAGGGGCCGTAAACATATCCCTGAAAAGTTGTAAATGACGGTGCTGGAGTTATGCCGGGATTTATCGATGAAGAACCTCCGCCGCCGCAGCCTGTACACAGTATAATACACAGTAATAAAAGTAATTTGTTCATTTCGATTCTCCTTATGTTTGATTTTTTATAGAACCTTGCTTTTTCTATAATTTAGAAGATTGTTCATATAATATAAACTGAAGCCAGGGATTTTTTTTAAAGGTTTTCTTTGATAAAATTATACGTTAAATACATTGAAAATTCAACATATTAGAAAGTGAAATATTGCGTTTAAAAATGACAGGTGATTTTATATACAATGGAAAAAGAAATTTATCACAGAATATTGAGAGTGAAAAGTGAAAAGTGAAAAGTGAAAAAAATTGCATTTTACTTACTATTCACTATTCACTACTCACTATTCACTAATTAATAGATTTACAAAAGTAAGTGCAATTTCCAGTAAAAATAAAACTACCTGTCATGAAAAAACACTATAAAAGTGAAATATAGTTTATTTTATAAGTTATTAGACTTTAATTAGAATGAAAAATGAAAAGAACAGGGCACTACTCACTTTTCACTAATTAAGAAATTTAAAAGATCAGTCTTGACAGGGAAGTAATAGAGAGTATAATTCTCCTGAAGAAAATAATCAACCAATAAATAAATTATCGGACTTATATCAAATGAATTCTATTCCTCTGGCTGAATTAAATAAAAGTATTTCCGCTCTGCCCTCTCAAAAGCAAAGTATAATAATAATCGAGCAGCAAATAAAAGAAATAGAAAATTGCAATCAAGCCAGCACAAAGAGTATAGATGATTATTGAAAATTTTCATGTTCTCCGGGAGAAGGCTTCTCCTGAAAAGAAGAGAAATATACTGATAGATGCAATTAACAAAATTATCATTAAGGAAAAGATATTTATATGAGAATCGTAATGCGTAATGGGAGGACAGATTCTCATCCTTCGTTGTGACCAGACGGTCATGGCAGTTTATAGATTGGAGTTTTCTGGATTTTTTAGAGAATCATTAAAACCTTTATGTCTATCAAAATAGAAAACCTTTATTATACTTATTTGAAAGATACACCTTTTCAGGTTGAAGCTCTCAGGGGGATTAATCTTGAAATAGAAAAGGGAGAATTTATCGGTCTCGTAGGTCATACAGGATGCGGTAAATCTACTTTGATTCAGCATTTTAACGGATTATTGAAACCTTCTTCAGGAAAAGTTTTTGTAGACGGAACAGATATTTTTGCAAAAAAGGTGAATATGCAAAAAATTCGCGCTCTTGTAGGACTCCTTTTTCAATATCCGGAACATCAGCTATTCGAAGAAACAGTTTATGAAGATATTGCTTTCGGACCAAAAAATTTCGGTGTTCCAGATAAAGACATAGAAGGCAGAGTAAAGCATGCTATGGCGTCTGCCGGTATGTCTTATGAGGAACTTAAAGACCGGTCTCCTTTTACTTTAAGCGGCGGAGAAAAAAGGAAAACTGCCATTGCAGGAGTACTTGCAACAGAACCTGAATATATTATCCTTGATGAGCCTACGGCAGGTCTTGACCCTGAAAGCCGTGATAATATACTCTCAGGTATTAAAGAATTACATACAAAATATAAGAAAACTGTTATACTTGTCACACATGATATGAATCAGGT
>CALARM010000919.1 GCA_937888925.1 uncultured Synergistia bacterium
ATTGTATAATCTAAATATTTCATGGAAAGGGTTTTGCCGAAATTCTGAATATAAGTTATGGCAAGAGATGGATCAACTTTTCCGTTATTAAAAGCTCTTTTAACCATTTCTTCAATAATTCCGTCAGGTTTTCCCCACGAACCGGCTTTTTTATGGGCAAATCTGAAGTCTTCATCATCTGAAATAAGAGCATGTAATTGTTCGTAAAATGCCATTTTTTTAGCATCTTTTTTAATACATGGAACAGGTTTATCCTCAAGGACAAGCCGTCCGTCATGACGTATAAATTTCGGGTCGCCCGGATAAACTATGTCAATAAAATGTTCAACTGAACAGCAGAACTCTTCAATTGCAGTATTTAATTCATCTGTCATTTTTTTCCTCCGTTATAAGTGAGCAGTGAGTTAAAACCCTGCTCACCACTCACTATTCACTACTCACTGATTAATCATTAATAGAAGTTATAACCTTCACATCATCAAAAGCTGTCTCGTCTTTTTCTTTAATAGTGGCAAAAAGCTCAAGAGATGATTGTACTGATTTTCTGAAAGAATCACAGTATTCAAGAAAATTCTTTTCCGTTACTTCCCCTCTTTTTACATGAGAATAACACTTGGCACACAGGTGTGATGCCCAGCACTGAGGACAGTGTTTACTGGCAATATCATAATAAGTTTTTACATATTTTTTTACTATTTCATCATCAACAGGTTTTTTATCTATATGGCCTACAGGGGCATGTTCTGTTCTTTCACAGGCAAAACAATTACCGTTAATATCTACAAAGACTGTGTTCAATCCCGGATAACAGCAGGAATTAAGTGGTAAAAATCCTCTGTTTCCCATAGCTCTCTGGTTTACCTGCACCATTGATGAAAGATAACATCCATTATGAAAAGAAGGATTTTCTTTATAGATTTCAGGATATTCCTTCCTGAGTTTCTCAAAATCTCCTTTCAATAACTCCTGATTTTCCATAAGGTCATATTTTCTGCAGAACGCATTATCCGGATCATAGTGCCTTATAATATTTAAATTCTTATTTTTAAATAAGGGATTACTGTGAAAAAAGGTAACAGTTTCAGGCAGATCTGTTGCAGGTGTTACAGTAACATTAAAGCCAATATTTTTTTCATAATAGTCAGGGTATTTTTCCTTTATCAATTCAAGAATTGATATAAGGGCATTAAAAGTACCGTTACCTTTTTCATCAATTCTCACACGATCCTGAACAGGGCCGTCAAAACTTATATTCATAAAAAAATTATTCTTCACTATAAAATCCAGTATGTCAGCTTTTTTCAGCATCATACCGTTTGTGGTAACGGAAAACCCTGTCTTCTTATTTAAGTCTTTAACCCTCTCTACAACATGTTTTAAGACAGGAAAATTCATAAAAGGTTCTCCTCCGTAAAAAATAACCATCTGTGGCTGCTTCTGTGAATCGTCTGTCTTTACGAAGAAGGTATCTATTATTTTATCTGCCATTTCCAGAGACATATGTTTACTTTCATGGGTTCTTTCGTCCTGGAATGTTCCGGAATAAATACAATAACTGCAGCGAAGATTACAGCTATGAGTTATACCGAGAGTAAGTTTTGTAAAACCGAGGTTCATTTCTTCCATATCTTTTTTAAAAACCTGCGGTTCCTGAAGTGGTAATATACAGTCAGAGATTCCCGCTTCTTCACAGGATTTTTTAATCTTTTCATCCTTCAATTCACTTACATGTCCGTTTACTTCCTGAAGTTTAGCAAATACATTTTCATCTATATTAAACATATCATTCGTATTAGAATCATATACATAAGGGGTATTACTGAAAGAACGAAATAAAAGTAACATATGTTTCATCTCCTTTATAATTTATATGAATATCGTAACGCGTGACAGGTGGTTCGTGATGCGTGATGCGTAATGCGTGTTTTCACCGGTACCGGGCGAGCACAGTGGTTAGCCCCTGCTGCTCACTATTCACCCTTCACTACTCACTGATTCCCCTGAAAGAATCTTCCTTTACAAGTTCGGAAAATTTCCCTCCCTTCTTTTGAAGTTCATCAAAGGTTCCCCTTTCAATAATAGAACCGGAATCAAGGAAGATTATTTCATCTGCATTCCTAATAGTAGATATACGGTGAGCAATCGTAATCATTGTAATTTTTCCCTTCAGCTCTTCTATAGCTCTGAAAATTTTACTTTCATTTTCCACATCAAGAGAACTTGTTGCTTCGTCAAGTATAAGAAGAGAAGGATTTCTGAGTATTGCTCTCGCCAGTGCAATCCTCTGTCTTTCACCGCCTGAAAGACCTGTTCCTCTATCTCCCAGGGAAGTATCCAGCCCTGAAGGGAACTTTTTTATAAAATCCGAGGCAGACAGTTCAAGAGCATGCCATATTTCTTCTTCTGTAGCAGCAGGTCTGGCCCATAAAAGATTTTCTTTTACAGTACCATGAAATAGAAAGGTTTCCTGAGGGACAAAACCTATTGATCTGCGCCAGGCATAAAGGTTTTCTCCCCTGAGGGGAATACCGTCGATTAAAATTTCTCCTTCCTGCTGTTCCAGAAGACCTGTCATGATATCTATAAGGGTACTTTTACCGGAACCTGAATGGCCTGTAATTGCTATATTTGAATTTACAGGTATGATAAGATTGATATTGTTCAGGGCTTTTTTTTCTCCTTTATCATATGAAAAAGAAAGGCCTTTTAATTCTATGCCTTTATTTAATACGAGAGGTTTTATATCGGCTTCAATCTTATATTCTTCCCGTT
>CALARM010000920.1 GCA_937888925.1 uncultured Synergistia bacterium
AAGGCGATGTTTTTGTAATTGAAACACCGGGAGGGGGAGGGTTCGGATATAACAGTAAAAGGTGATGGTTGATTTTCTTTTGCAATTGGAGTCTTTATCTTTCCTGTTCCAAACCATCCCTGCCCAAGGCATTCCTGCTCGATTCTGGCCCCACTTGCAATAGAGCCTATAGTCAAAGCTAATGCAGATGTTGCCGGGTTAATAATTTTAAAATCAGGGTTTTCTACAAGGTAAAGTGGGTAATTATCTTCAACCTCACCAATTGTTTCATATATGTCTACTGGATCTTTATTTCCAGTTGCAACAATAAAAACAACATCAGGAAAGGTAAAAGCTAATTCATCAATAAGTGCTGCAAGGGGTAATTGTCGGTGATAGTCTCTATGCCATACTTCGTTACCATTACCAAGAGAAACATTAACAATTCTTATATGATAATCAGGATTCGATAAAAAGCTTTCCACTGCATCTTTAAATTGATTTTCCAGTAGTTTCTCAGGATCATATATTGCTGAAATGTTTCCTGTAATATCATGTCTTTCTGCATACATTACTTTAGCGGAAAAAATCCAATTTGAAGATGTAAACTCTTTGTTTTCAAAACAGGTCTCAATATTACCATATGCTGCACAACCGGCGACAGCCGTACCATGTCCTGTAGTATCATGTATTTCTCTCTCACCGACTTGAAAATTATCTTCTCCTCCTACGCATTTTTCCAACATTGGATGATTTGAAATTATCCCGGAATCAATGATAAGTATTCCTGCTGCATCTTCCTTAGGTCCATTGATTTGAATTTTAGAAATGTCGGGTTTTGTGTATTCAAAAGGATTAAATTGTGTTTTGAAAGGCCTATCAGCTCTTGAAATCTCCTTGAGATTAATAATTTCATTAAATATACTTTTTGTTAATTTAGCCCTTAACAGCACAAATGTTCTGGTTATCAATGTATCTGTTATTCTAAATTTTGTCCAATCTGAATAAGTTTGTTTTAATTGATTAATAAAAGTTTCATTTTTTTGAGGGTCGGTCATTTTCCATAATTCTATATCAATAAAATCTGCTGTCTCATCAATTGGATTATCCTGCAATCCTTTTCCAATCTTTTCTTCTACGGGAATATCCTGAAAGGAATCTATTGCATTAAAAAAATCGTATTGGGGCCCTTCTTCCTGTCCATAAGTTGCTAATTTATTTTTAAATCCCATCAATTGCTCATCATCGGAAAAAACAACCCAGTAACCCTTCTTGTTTTCAGCTACTGATAAAACATGAATCCCCATTGATGATAGAGTTTTATCAAACCCTTCCGGTGAGACATCCTGATTAATTTTAATTTCATAGATTAAAGAAGGGTCTATTCTGCCGGAGAATTTATTTTTCAATTTAGAGCCTATCCGAAAAGTCATCAAATACCTTTCAGTGGTGACAATAAATATTACTTTTCGGATAGGCTCTTAAGACAGAGCCTATAGCTTTTTGCTCTGGTAGTGATGGGAGCAATATATCCACATTGCTTAATATTTCAGTATTTATCGAAGGCATTGTTGCTCCAACGGCAATCATTCTAATTGTATCTTTAAAGGATTCCTGATTGAAGTAAAATGATAAAAATCTCGAATCGACTAAATTTTCTCTGACACGAACCCTTAATAAACGTCCTGAAAACATCCAGCCGTCTTCTTTCTCATGTACAAAAGCGCATCTGTCAACAGAACCAACGCGACTAAAAACAACATCCCCTTTTTTTAAGATATATTTTTTTAGTCTTTCTTTATCTTCATCACTTACTAACGGAAGATTGGAATGAATTATTTTATTATCACCAAGATGTTCAACTGTGATAATTGGAGTTCCAACAGATTTATAATCTCTCTGATGTAACTGACTTCCAAATGGCCCGGTTTGAACATTTGCCACATCCCCCAGCTTACATTCCTTCCACTCACTCATTATCTAATCCCCACCTCATAAAAATTCAGCCTTCAATATAGTTTTACAAACAGGACATCTGAAATTATTCTCATCTATCTGTTCAAAGAGCAGTCCTGTATCCTTATCTGCAGGCTCACCATTCCGGCATGTAAACAATCGTCCTCCACAGGCAACATTTTCTATCAGTCCACAGCCACATTCAAGTAATTCTCTATCATCAGTAAACAACTCCCATTCTTCCGCCTGCTTTCTCAACCTCTGAATTTCTTTTGCTAATGGCAATATTTCGGCCATTAAAGAAGTTTTATTATTGTTTTTTTTCATATCCTTTTTCTTTGTAAAAGTCCTATATCCTATCCACTGGTTTACATTTCTTCTATTTCATCATTATCATATTTTTTGTATTCAATCATCAATCTGCTCTTTTCTGTAAATTCATGCAGTTTCTGTTTAAGCAATTCTTTTGGAATATATCTGGTAATATATTCGGCGACTTTTATGTTTGCTTTGTCCAATTGCATCAGTTCTATCTGTTCCCTATTGCCTTCTGCGCATAATATCAATCCGATTGGTTTTTCTTCGTGCTTTTCCATTTCGTATTTTTCTAACCAGTACAGATAGAGTTCCATCTGTCCTTTGTATGAGGCTTTAAATTTTCCGATTTTTAATTCAACAGCAATAAGCCTGTTTAATTTTCTATGATAGAACAATAGATCAAGATAAAAATCTTGCTCATCAATAATCATTCTCTTTTGGCGTTCAACAAAAGTAAAACCCGTTCCAAGTTCAAGAATAAATCTTTCCAACTCTTTAAGAATTGCTTTTTCAAGGTCTTTTTCCTGAAATGTATCTTTAAGATTTAAAAAGTCAAGTATATAGGGATCTCTAAAAACAAGGTCCGGTGTTAATTTATTTTCTTCTTTTAACTGTTTAATTTCCAATTTTGCCAGTTCTTCCGGTTTCTTAGAAATAGCAGTTCGTTCAAATAGCATAGAATTAATTTTTTTTCGTAAAGTTTTGACATTCCATTTTTCAATACAACACATTTGAGCGTAAAAATCTCTTTGAATCTGATCTTTTATAGGGATTAAAGCAATAAAATGGGTCCAGGTCAATTGTCGTATCAGCGATACGACAATTTTTTGTTCAGGAAAAACTTCATTAAATTGAAGCATCCGCCGCAAGTTTTTTTCCGAAAAACTATTGCCATAATCATAAACCAATTTTTCTGAGAGTGTCTTTAGAATTTTTTTTCCGTATTCTGCACGCTGATTATTCAGTATATCATCATTTATTCGTTTTCCTATATTCCAATATACCATTGTTAGTCCTGCATTTATAGTTCGACTGGTTGCAAAACGTGCTTCTTCAATTAACTGTTTTATATCGTATAAAAGTTTTGTATCTACATCTAAGCTACTTGTATTAATCTGCTTTGAAGTATTAATCTGATTATCTCCCAACTTTCTCCCAACTTTCTCCCAATTTTTTTTCAATAAATTCAACCATTCATTCCTTGCAACATCATCATGTTTTTCTAAAGTTCAGTTATTTTCAGGGTAGTCTTTAGAGTAGTCCTCAGGGTAGTTTTCAGGGTAGTTATTCCTGATGAATACCCCATTTAATTTTTATCTCCCAATTCAATTCTGGCCAGATTTTCTAATATTTGTTTATTTAACAATGCTTCCTCTTTTAACTGTTCTTCAAATTCTGCCTTCAATTGATTAAATCTTTCATTAAAATTAAAATCATCTTCATCATCAGGTAAGCCCACATATCTTCCAGGTGTGAGAACATAATCCAGTTCTTTAACTTTTTCAATAGAAGCAGAATTGCAGAAACCTTTTACATCTTCATAATTACCATTCGGATTACGCCAGTTATGGTATGTTCCGGCAATTTTTTCTATATCATCTGTTGAAAGTTCACGGGTCCTGCGGTTAATCAGGTGTCCCATGTTACGGGCATCGATAAAAAAATTTCGTCTTTTCTGTTACGAAATTTGCCGTTTTCAGGCAAAGGCATAGCTTTCCCCCTACAAATAAACCAGAGACCTGCAGGAATCTGTGTATTCAAAAATAGTTTTGAAGGCAGATTTACAATGCAATCAACCAGTCTGGCTTCAATCAATTCTTTTCTTATATCACCTTCACCGGAAGTTTTTGATGTTAAAGCACCTTTTGCCAGAACAAAACCTGCCTGACCGGCCGGATTTAAATGATAAAGGAAGTGCTGTATCCAGGCATAATTGGCATTTCCTGCAGGAGGGACACCGTATTTCCATCTGCCGTCTTTTCTCAGCAGTTCACCGCTCCAATCGCTATCATTAAAAGGCGGATTCGCAATTACATAGTCTACTTTAAGATCTTTGTGAGAGTCATTTAAAAAAGACCCCTCGTTGTTCCATTTTACCTGTGAACTGTTTATATTCTGCTGCATCGATATTTTTTCTGAGTTTATCTGCCGATTTCCAGAGTTGTTTTTCGATTGGTTCGTTTGCGCCGTTTGAATTCTTATTTTTTGACATTTCATTCTCCATTATTCTGGTTTTCTTTTTCTCTTTTTACTTAATTCTATTTTCTTGAATAGATATCCTATGGGTTTATTAATTTTTTGAGAATTTATCAATAAAAGGTATCATCTGCAGGAAACCGACAGGGCCGGCTCTCTGTCGAGAACCGGCCCTGTCAAATTACTTATAAATTTCTATCTTCTGCCTCTGTGAAAGCCTCCGCCTCCACCGCTTCCCCATGTTCTGCCTGCATGATTTATATCTCCGTCGGCACCCCTCCAGGTAGCACCTGCATGGTTTATATTACCATTCGGCCCCCACGTAGAACCTGCATGGACTACCCCGTTATCACCCCATGCCGTTGCTCCCGAATGGTTTACCCATCCATTGGAACCCCACGTGGTACCTCGGTGAACTACAGAATTACTGGTCCATCCCGTCGTACCTGCATGATAGACGGAACCATTGTAGAATGTGGAGTGATTCCATCTTGTATAAGGTGTAACATAACAGCGATCCACATCAAAACAGCGGACAATATTGGCGGAATAATAATCATAATCCAGTGCTGCACCGATAGCTATTCCTGTTGCAAGCCCCAGTCCTACCGGATAATAATCAGGATCATCGTCTACATCTACATTGACCGTAGCAGGTGGTGTTGTATTATAGGTATTATAAGTTACATTTTCAGACTGACCTGAACCTGGCTGCTGTGAATCTACAGGAACTGTTATGGCTATGAGAGTTTTACCTGCCACATTATTACTTGTATATTGAAGACCCATAGCTGTCAGTACAGGTAAAAAAGGTACGCATAAAATCGCGTTCTTCCCTGTGCCAACCATTCCGCCGTAGGATACATTCTCTTTTATCTGGTCTTCTGTTACACCGAAATAATATTTAAAGAAAGTAGAATCTATAAACAGAGTATTCTGATAGTTTGCCACAGTATAGGCTCCGACTGCATCATTATTTATTGCTATTCCTATCTGATCCTGCGGCACTACAAGCGAATTGTCAAATTGCATGACCTGTATGGACGCACAGGCAGGAAATATGGCCAGACACATTGTAATGATTATTAAAGAAATCATTATTTTTTTCATAATACTTAAAACCTCCTTGATGTAATTATTATTTTTCCTTCTGTGAGAGCCGCTCCTTTGCTTCTCTCATAATGGCATTATCTGCAGGAGTAAGACCCAGGTTGTCTTTAACATGGGTCTTTGCTCCTTTAGACAGAAGAAGTTCAGCCATATACATATCATTATTGTAAGCAGCTATATGAAGAGGAGTTGAACCGTTATTATCCCTTGCATTAACATCTGCTCCCTTTGAAATAAGATACTCTGCAAAAACCTGATTGCCATCAAGTACTGCAAGGTGCAGAGGTGTTATTCCGTAAAATCCTTTATTAATATCAGCTCCTTTTGCCAGGAGTAATTTCACTATTTCTTCCGG
>CALARM010000921.1 GCA_937888925.1 uncultured Synergistia bacterium
ACCCTGAATTCCAAACATATTTTTTCCCTCCTCATTATTAAAAGCCATGCTTTTTCATTTCATAATTATTTAATAATATATCACGACATTAGAAAAAAAAGTAAAGAGTATTTTTTTATTATTTTATATTTTTTTTATTTCAATCCTATCAGGCAATATTCACATATTACCGGTCCAAATTGTCTGTTTATTTCATTTATAAAATTATTCCTGATAACTATAATCCTCTACCCTCCTTTTTCTTTACTTTCTTTATTTCTTTGATATTTTTGTAATTCTTCTATAAATGTACTATCCGAATTTATAAGAAAAAGTTTCAAATAATTACAGAAGTTTGCATAAATAATTAATATTTAAAAGGGTGAAGAGTAAAGGGTGAAGAAAAAGAGATTTTATTAAATATTAATGCTCAGCTCAGTAATTCAATTTATAAAAATGATTAATAGAATCTATTATTACTGTATTTTTTCAGTAAAATTTTATCCTGAAAAATTACTGTAAAATTAAATTTATCCTGTTCAAGAGAAAGATAAAAATCTTCTTTCGGAAATTCAGATATGGAAGGAGATAAAAATTTTTGAGATGATCTGAAATTTTTAAGATACTCAATAACATATTCAATCCCGGGTTTCCCACCCAGAATCATTTCTTCCAGAAAAAAAGCAAATTTATCGTCTTCACTGTCAGGGCCATCCATAGCAACAATAGAAACCTCCTGAGGTGATACAGTTTTTATATAATCCCTTACAGATGAGACTGTTGTAAATGATCCGAAAATAACAGTATCTGCAGAGACTGCATTTAACAATCCCTGAGTTCCCTGAGTGGTTCTATGAACAATAATTTTATCTCTCATGTCAGATTTTGAAATTTCAAAGGGGGAATTCCCATAATCAAAACCTTTTATCTTATATCCCCCTTCCTCACCTGCAAGTAAATAAGAAGGATTTTCTTTTTTTAAGAGAAAAGCTTCTTCTTCTGTTGATACTGGAATTATATATTTAGCTTCTCCTGCCAGAATATAAGAAGCAGTAGTAGCAGCGCGAAATATGTCCACCACTACAGTAAGTCCTGTGGCTTTTCTGGCCCCTTTTATACCATATAATTTTTTTATTTTCATAGATTCTTATCACCCTTCACCCTTCACTCTTCACCATTCACCCTTTACTGATTTATTTTTTCATGAATAAAAACAGTACTTTTTCCCCAGGAAAAATATTTTTTCTCTTTCGAAATTAATTTCAAATAATCTGCCTTCAGAGGGTAAGACAGTGTTATTATCTTTGCCCCTTCAGGCGCAGATCGTAGAGATTTAAGTAACAGGGAAACAGAGGAATCTGAAAAACATGTACCTGCCAGATAAATAACTGTTCCCGATGAAAAATCAAAATTTCTTCCATCAGAGAGGATAAATTTTGTATGTTCAAGTTTCAATTTTTCTGACAGATAATTACTTCTGTTTATAAAAGTAGGAAGAATATCTATTCCGGTAGCTTTTGCATGAAAATACATAGATACGAAAAAAACCGTCTTTCCTCTTCCGCTCCCTACATCTATAAATAAATCATCAGATGTAAAATTTATTTTTTTCAATATGTCTCTCGTTGTAAAATAATATGTTTCTCCATAAGTTAACTCATCAAAAGTAACGGGAAGATTATGCCCTTCAGATTTTCTGAGACGAAAGGGAGGGGAAAAAAGATAGAGAAAATAAAGGAACATATCAAGAAAAAAAAATCTCATATCAGGGAAAAACAAAAAAAACTCTTTTACCTTCTGAATTAGATTATAAAGTAAATTTTCTATGGATATAAATAAAACTTCAAAAAATTCCCTGATCATTTTCTTATTTCTTAACAGCTACTTTTCTAAGTACCGCACCAGGTAAATTAGTAACCATTTTATCAGCTTCTGCCTGACAGGCTCTTACAAAGAAAAATAATTTGCCTTATATAATTTGTTTTACAGACAATAAATTAACCCTTATTTAATTTTTAATATTATAGAAAAAACTAATTTTTCTTCTCCAGACCCTGCCATGCAGAAGCTTTTTATGGGTACCCTTTTACCTGTTACGGTCCTAAGTGCTACCAGAGCTTAATATTACACCGGATATTTTGTAAGTATCAGTTCCTTCCGTCACGCGTTACGTGTTACAATACTATTTCCCTGAGTTCTTCCTCTTAAAAAATTGGTATTTCTATGTTTCCATCTGATTTTAATTACATCAATAAACATTTTTACAGGATCTGTAAGTGGGTTAATTCTGCTGCTCGGACTGTCAATCCATACGACAGGTATTTCCTTCAGTTTAAATCCGAACTTATGGGCCAGATATATAACTTCCACGTCAAAACTGTACCCAAAGGTATTTATATTTTGGAAAACACAGAAAGCACATTCCCTGCTGAATCCTTTAAACCCGCATTGCGAATCATGTATGGAAGGAAGAGCTATAATTCTCACAAAGAGATTAAAGAAACGGCCCATTAGATGACGATATAACGGCTGTTTTACCTTTATTTCAGATCCTGCAATATGTCTCGACCCTATGGCAAGAGCAATGCCTTCCCGGAAAGCAGACATAAATTTATCTGCTTCCTCTATGGGCGTAGACAGGTCTGCATCGGAAAAAATTATATACTGTCCCTTTGCCTGTAATATACCTTTTTTTACGCTGTATCCTTTACCTCTGTTGGGGTCATTACGAATAATTGATAATTGAGGAATTTTATTCTTATAACCTTCCAGAACAGAAGCAGTACTATCAGAACTGCCATCATCTACAACTATTATTTCATAAGAAAAAGCTTTATCTGATAAATAAAGAGAAATCTTCTCCAGTGTGCCGCCAATCCTCTTCTCTTCATTATAAGAAGGAATGACAATACTTAATTCTACAGTATCACTCATGATTTTATCTCAAGTTCACTTTTAACAGCTCTTACTCCCGGAACAGTACTGACTTTCTCAACGGCGGAAAGGACAATATCGCGGTTGTCAACAGTACCGGAAAGTGTAATTATCCCATTGGCACAGGAAACATTTATATTGTACTTCGATAAATCTTTATCTCCTTTGAGAAGTTCCTCTACCTGTGCAGTAAGAGTAGTATCCGATACGGCAGGTTTATCTAAAGTCACTGTTTCATTTATTTCAAGATAACTTATAACACCTTTTGAGCCTGCTATGCCTCTGGCCTTATTTATAGCAATCTGCCTTGTATCTTCATTGTCAACATTACCCCTTAATATTATAATACCATCTTCTACATCTATGTGTATACCAAAACCGTTAACCCTCGGGTCTGCAACCATTAACAGCTTTGTTGCAACAAAGGTATAACCGTCATTAACCCCGGAATCAACCTCAATTTTGCTCCTTACTGAAGTGACTCCATCTACAGACCTGGCTGTATCGAGAGATGCAATCTCCGCCTCCAGACTATCTACTCTACCTTTTATTGTAACCCTTCCTCCTATTGTAACAGTATCAAGTTTATAAGCTTTTACTCTTTTCACAGTAGAAAGCTTTTTTGCGACTTCATCATTTATTTCTTTGTCTGTTTTCAGAAATGGTTTTGTTTTAAGAGAAGGATTAATTACAATAGTATTATTTACGTTTTTTACTCCTGAAATTTTACTAGTTATATCTTCAGCTTTTTTAGCAGTTTCTTCACTGTCTACCTCTCCGGAGATGGTAACTATACCTGCTTCCGATGTAACAGGCAATTCGAATCTGCCTGCAGACATATCCTCATAAAGAGCTTTTCTCACTGAATACATTATATAAGGATCACTGTAAAAAAATTCTCCTTTAGTATCTTCTGAAAAGGCTATAAAAGTACCGCATAGTAAAAAGCACCCGATAATAAATATAAAAAACTTTGGCAACATATTTATTTATTTTTTCCTCCTTCACGTTTTTCTTTAAGTTCCTGTATCTTCTTTATTTGACCCTGCATAAGTCTTACCAGTTCATTTTTCCCCTCTTCTCTTGCAAGTTCTATACCCTTTTGATATTGTTCAAGAGCTTTATCGTCTTCTGTAAGGCCAAAATAAGTATTACCAAGTAAAAATCTGTATTCAGGATTACCAGGTTCCAGTTCAACAGCTTTTGAAAAATTCTTTTCCGCTTCCTGATATAAATTAAAAGCTTTTTCCGCATTCTTTTTATCAGCATCGGTATTGGTAGTGGATTCTACATACCTTTTAGTCAATACTTCAGCTTTATCATAATATATACGTGCCAGATCATAATAAGGCAAACTGTCATCAGGATTAAGAGCTATAGCTTTATTCAGATGGGCAAGCGCATCATCTGTCTTTTCCATTTTATAAAGGGTATAACCAAGATATGTATGAAGGGTACCATTCTTCGGGTCTACAGAAAGACCTTTCTGAAAATATTTTGCTGCACTGTCATATTGTTTCAGATCGAGATATTTATTCCCTGCATTCCAGTATGGTAACATGGCAGTCGGATCGGCCTTAATAGCCTTATCATAATAATCCAGTGCGTCCTGAACCT
>CALARM010000922.1 GCA_937888925.1 uncultured Synergistia bacterium
ACACAGATTCAATTAACTGAAGAACAGTCTCAGGCTTTAAAAGACATGTCTGTGAGAAAGCAGGAGTCTATTTCAGAACTTATAAGAAAAGCTGTAGATATGCTGCTCCAGTCAAGCCCTGAGATTACCGTTGAAGAAAAAAGGCAGAGGGCTATTGCTGCTACAGGCAGTTTGAGGAGCGGCATAAAAGATTTAGCTGTAAACCATGATAAATATTTAGCCGGGGGGTATGGGCAATGATTTTTATTGATACTTCAGCATTTATTTCTATCCTGGATATGGATGATGATAATCATGAAAGATCAGGCAAAATCTGGAAAGATCTGGTTTTGTCCGGTGAATGTTTGATCTGTACAAATTATATACTTGTTGAAACTATTTCATTGCTTCAGAGCCGTTTCGGTATAAAAGGAGTCAGAAATTTCCAGGGAAATATTGTACCTATTCTGGTGATTGAATGGGTCGATTCCTTTACCCATGAACTGGCAACGACAGGATTACTTTCTGCCAACAGAAAAGAACTGAGCCTCGTAGACTGTATAAGTTTTATCGTAATGAGAAAACTCTCTATTACATCGGCTTTTGCCTTTGATCATCATTTTAAAGAACAGGGATTTTTCTCTATTGTTGATTGAGATATGAAATATAAAGAATGTCCTTTCTGTAATCACAGGGAAGAAGAAGCAGTTTTAAAAAATGACCTTTCTTTTGCAAGATTTGATAAATATCCTGTAAGTAAAGGTCATTTACTTGTCATACCATGGAGGCATTTTGAGAATTATTTTGATGCCACAACGGAAGAAAAGATTGCCATTATAAAACTCATAGATGAAGCAAAGATTTTACTGGATGAAAAATTCAGGCCTGACGGTTATAACATAGGGGTAAATGTCGGTATTCCGGCAGGGCAGAGTGTTATGCATCTCCATGTTCATGTCATTCCCCGCTATAAAGGGGATATGGAAAACCCTAAAGGCGGCGTAAGGGGAGTTCTTCCCAGAAAAAGGGTTTATTGATGGTTGTTTAATTATTCACTTTCTCCATGATTTGTTTACAAATTATTAACATTTAATCCTTGAAATCCCCATTTTTTTTATATAATATATATTTAATAAATAATTTATGGAAGGTGATAGAATGAAAATAGGAGCAAATAAAGCACCGGAATTTGTACCAATCAAGAAGACAGAAAGACCGGAAAGCAAGGCTGCTGCTGATCAGGTTTCTATTGGCGGAAATGTTACAGATGAAAGTCTGATACTGGGAGATAAACTCAAACTGATGAAATCAGGAGATGCTGGAGATGCAATCGCAGGTACACTGTTATGGGGAGGAGCAGGATCAGTTGCAGGCGGAGTGGGAGCAGGATTTGCAGCTTCAGCATTTGGAGCAGGGGGAGTGGGAGTCACTTTAGCATCTATTGCAGGAGTAGTTATAGGAGGATTTGTGGCAGCAGAAGTCGCTTCCAATGTACTATGGTTTGGATGGAAATAAAATCCGGTTTACTAAATCTTATTAAAAGGTTTTTTTGTGGGCGCAGTGATGCTGCGCCCACACACTTTTGAAGTGGTTCTGGCCGAAACCAGAGAATTTATCGCAGGGAAACTGAATTTCACAGGTAATTCAGTGAATTCATTCATTATAATTGCTTTATAGAAAAGAGCCATAACATATTTCCTGCCTGTTTCGAGACATCCATCAAAAGCCTTATTTCCTTCTTCATTATTATTAATAAGGAGAACCATAATATGGAAAAAATGAAAATTTCTAACAATACCTTTATTTATCCTATGCCTGTTGTTGTAGTTGGAGCAATGGTGGAAGGGAAGATAAATTATATGGCTGTAGGATGGGTTACAAGAGTAAATATAAACCCTCCTATGGTCGGATTTGGCTCAAGCAAAGCCCACTATACCAATAAAGGAATTCACGAATATAAAGAATTCAGTATAAGTATTCCGTCTCTGGAACTTATGAAAGAAGTGGACTATTCCGGCATTGTATCAGGAGCCAGAACAGACAAGTCGGAATTATTCCAGCCTTTCTATGGAGAATTGAAATATGCCCCTATGATTAAAAACTGCCCTGTTACCATGGAATGTAAGCTCAGTCAGGTAGTGGAACTTCCTTCCCATGAATTCTTTATAGGAGAAATTGTCGGTGTTTATACGGAAGAAAGATATATGACAGACGGAAAACCTGATATAAAGAAAATGAATCCTTTTCTCCTTACTATGCCTGATAATTATTACTGGTCCATAGGAGAAACGGCAGGGAAAGCATGGAGTATCGGGAAACAGTAAAAATTGCTGATGACGGATAATCGCTGACACATTAGAAAGTTCCGGTTTTTTTAAAGATTATGAATGGGTGATGTCAGGTTATTCATAACTGAATTTTTTTGCAGGTGAGGTATAAAGATAGAATGATAGATGAAGAAAAAACAAAAGAAGAACTTATAAATGAATTAAAAGATTTACGTCTGAGAAATTCCGGACTTGTAGCGGATAAAGAAAAACTCGGAGAAGAAATCATCGCCCTCAGACAGGCGAGAGATACTTTGATGGCAAATGATCAGCAGTTACGTGCCATTATTGAAAATGCCGAAGAGGTTATTTATGCTCTCTCCTGGACTGGCGAATTTCTCTTCGTTTCTCCTGCATGGACTCATATTATAGGTCATCCTGTAAATGAAATTACAGGGAAAAATTTTGATCCTTTGGTCCATCCTGACGATGTGCAAACATGTTATAATTTCCTGAACCTTGTATATACTACGGGATTGCCACAGAAAGGAGTTCAGTATCGGGTAAAGAGCACCGACGGTGACTGGATATGGTTTACCTCTGCAGGGACTGCCATCAAAGATGACGGTGGCAATCCTCTCTATTATATGGGTGTTGCCCTGAATATAACTGAACATAAAAGAATTGAAGAAGAATTGACCTTCAGAAATCTCATTCTCTCCACTCAACAGGAAACTGCTATAGACGGAATTCTCGTTGTCGGTAAAGAAGCCAATATTCTTTCATATAATCAGCGCTTTGCCTCTATGTGGGGTATCCCGGATGAAATTCTTATCGCAAAATCAGATGAACCGGTACTCAATATAGTTCTTAGTAAAGTATCCGGGAAAGAGCAATTTCTGGCAAAAGTGATCTATCTTTATGAAAATGAAGAAAAAACCAGCTTTGACGAGATTTTACTGAAAGACGGACGAATTTTTGAACGTTATTCGGCACCTATGATAGGCTCTGACGGCATATACAGGGGAAGAGTCTGGTATTTTCGAGATATTACAGAACGAAGGCGTGTCGATATGGAACTTCAAAAAGAGTCATCTACTCTGCGGGACTTCATAGAACTGAACCCTTATTCCATACAGTTATTTGACAGGAACGGATTTACCATAAAAGTCAACAGAGCATTTGTCCGGCTATTCAGTGCAGTACCTCCTTCCGATTATAAGGTCTTCGATGACCCTGTAATCCTTAATAAGGGACTGCAGAAGGATTTATACCGCGTTCTTGACGGTGAGATTGTCTACTTTCCTGAATTTCATTATAATGTCCGTCAACTGGGCCCGGATTTCCCTGATACACCACTCTGGATACGGGCGGTCGCTTTCCCCATATTCGGTCAGGACGGGAAAGTGGAGAATTTTGCATTGATGCATGAAAATGTTACTGAACGTAAACTGGCAGAGGAGAGATTACGCCTTTTTCAGGAATCTGTTGAAA